>JAGBWB010000273.1 GCA_017629975.1 Lentisphaeria bacterium | reverse complement strand
TCCTTACGCCCGCAAGGGCGCACTTCACGCATTTTTGACAACGGTCAAAAATGCTCTTCACACCTTCACATCTTCACTCGATCAGCGTTTACGCTGATCGAACTTCTGGTCGTTATCGCCATCATCGCCATTCTCGCCGCCATGCTGCTGCCTGCTCTGCAGAGGGCGCGTGATTTGGGAAAAAGTGCCTCGTGTATCAATAATCTCAAGCAGCTGGGAGTTGCCTTCTTTGCTTATACCACAGACTTCAAGTATTGTCCCACCCGGTTCTCCCATTTTTCAGGGGGGAAAAACTGGAGCGGCGCCCCCATTCCGCGGCTCTTTTATGACAATAAATACATCAGCTCGCCCAACCTCTTTTCCTGCGCCGGGGAACCAAACAATGTGATCGCGGAAATAGGCAGTGAAAAAAATCCCAGCGGACAGTGTTCAAACTACGGATACAATATGCTTTTCGGATTGTATGCCGGGTACAAAAAACGTCCCGGTCCCTGGACCAGAGCGGAAATTGAAAAAATGCCGGGTTCCGCCAATCTTTCCGTCTTTGCCGACGGCGCATCGGCGGCATCGACTTATCCGCAGAACAATGCCGCCCAGTGGTTCTGCTATTATGCCCAGCCCAGCACCTGGTTTTATCCGGAGCGTGTCCTGACCATCAGTGAGACAGAAAATTACGGTGGTATAATGTTCCGGCACGCAAGAAAAACCAATGTCCTCAATTTTGGCGGTTCTGTAAAGACCTTTACCGTGAACCAGCTGAAGACGACCGACAGTACCGGCAGAGAGGTGTATTTTTCGCCCACTTGCAAATACGGAACCACCGGACCTTTCCCGCTCCTGGTCAAACGTTAAGGAAAAACATTACCATGAAAGGAAAAAACAATACCATGAAACAGATTTTTATATTTCTCTTCACATTTGCGGCTTTGGCTTCAGCCGGAGCTGTTGAGATTGTCAAAAACGGCAAAGCCGCCGCTGAGATCGCTCTGCCCGAAAAGCCTGTAAGTTCCGTCAAATTTGCCGCTGAGGAACTGCAGAAACACATCAGACTCATGTCGGGAGTGCAGCTTCCCCTGACCGTGGAAAAAGCTCCCCGGCGACTGCCTAACCGTATCCATGTGGGTTACGGCGCAGCTCCCCGGTCCCGGGAAAGACACGCCTGGCGCGTCAAAGCGACCGCCGCAGATCTTTATCTCAACGGCAACGATAAGGAAGTCAGTCAATACAACCTTGCGTGTCCTGAACGCACCTTTGTGGGCTGGTGTGTGGCAGGGAGCGGTTCACTTCTGTCGGTCTACGATTTTCTTGACCGTGAATTGCAGTTCCGCTGGCTCCGTCCCGGTGACGGGGGCATCTTTTGCAAGCGGTCTGAAAATATTTCCGTCAAACCTTTTGACCGGGAGTCAGCCCCCCGTTTGATGACAGCGACTTTCAGTTATGCAAAGATCGGTTCTGCCAATCTCTGGCATGACAAAAAGTTTGCGGTCCATCATTCGCTTCAGACCAAGCTCTGGAGTATCCGTCACCGCTTTGTAAATTGCAACTGGTTCCATACGGGACACGCATTCGGCGACTGGTGGAAAAGGTACGGCAAGAAACATCCTGAATATTTTGCACTGCTCCACGACGGGACCCGCCGTCCTCTCAAAGGGGACAAGCGGGGCATCTACATCACCATGTGCGTTTCAAGTCCGGCTCTCATGAAACAGATGGTTGAAAACTACAAACAGGGGTACGGCCCCAAGGGCAAGTTCAAAGAAAAGGATTTCATCAGCATTTGCGAAAATGATACTCCCGGAATGTGCACCTGCAAGGGATGCCGGGCATGGGATATGCCCGAGTTCGACCCCAGCGGTGCTGATTACTGGGCAAAAAAACTGACGCCAACCAGAGGCACCCGCTTCAGCGGCTTCGGTGTTGATGAAGGCGGCAGCTACAGCTATACCAAAAATTCTCTTTCGGACCGGTACGCAAAATTCTGGCTGGAAACGCAAAAGGCTTTGAGCAAAATCAATCCCAAAGTGACCGTTATGGGTTACGCTTATCTCAACACCGTTCTGCCTCCCCGGCATGTGAAGCTCCACTCCAAAATTATGGTGGGTTATGTGGGGACGCCTTTCTTCCCTCTCACCAGAGAAAAGATGGCGCAGACCCGCAAAGAGTGGGACGGCTGGGCGAAAACCGGCTGTGTCATGCAGTTCCGGCCCAACACCACCTGGTCAGGGGGAGTCTATCCGCTGCAGTACTGGAGACCTCTTGCTGCGGAATACCGCCGTATTTTGCAGAAGCCGGAAACAAAAATGGCGCATTTTGACACCTTCCGGGGTGAATACGCCAATATGGGCCCCATGTGGTATGTGCTTGCCCGCCTCACTGCCCGTCCGGACCTGACAGTGGAAGAGGTCGCAGATGAGTATTTCGGAAGTTTCGGCAAAGCAGGTCCCGTCATCCGGGAGTACTTTGATTTCTGGGAAAAGCTCTCTGACTCTGTTACAGAGGAAGATGTGAAAAAGATCCGGAAAGAACTGGGCTGGGGGATCAATGTCTGGAACAACTGGGATATTTGCGTAAAACTTTTCACTCCTGCCCACTTTGCACAAGGAGCAAAGATCCTCAAAAAAGCGGAACAAATTGCCGCAACCAAATGGGAAAAAGAGAATGTCCGTTTCTTCCAGCTTGGACTTGAACACGCCCGGCTTGCAGAAATCACTGCCGAAGCTCATTTCAAGCGAGCCCACAACAACACTCCTGCCAATCAGGCGGACTTTGATAAAAAATACAAAACTCTGCTGGAATTCCGGAAACGTCATGAGCGTTCATGGATCTCCAACATGGGGCATTTAACGGCAAAGGAAGCCGGAGGGTTCAACCGTTCAGTCCTGAAAAAGTGATTTATCACTTCTTCCGCAAATTTTAAGACTCTGTTTCCCGCCTGGGAACAGAGTCTTTTTCTTCAGCGCTTTTTCCTTGTCACGCCGTCGTTGAATGACGCCGTGACAAGGAAAAAGGGGGGAGTATGACGATTTCCTCAAACCTTAATTAAACGGCGCTTTATCAGAGCTCCCAGGTGAGGGGCGTTCCGGTGCCGGTCAGTTCAAGGCTCCGGAGCGCTCCTTCTTTGTCGATGATGAAGATGCTGCCTTTATCACCTGCGGGGCGGGTGAGGAGTCCTTTGAGGGTGCCGTTTTCAACGCGGACTTCAGAAAGTTCCTGTGCGCCGCAGGTGAAGTGGAAGGAGGTCCCGATGACCTGGGGAGCCTCTTCCACAGGGGTCAGGGCATAGACCCTTGCCGACACCCGGGGCAGAGTGGGTTTGAAGGTGCCTTTGACTTTGCCTTCGTAGCGCTTTTCAAAGAAGTTCCAGACATGATACTCCCTGTCATCGGGGAGCTGAAGCTCCATCGGACGCTCCTCTTCAAAGTTGAAGAAGCTGTAAACGCTGCGTTCAGGGGTTTCGGTGAGGAATATTTCAGGGGTCTTTCCGGCAAAGAGATCCACCGGTACGGCGACTTTCCCCCAGGGGGGAAGCACCCGGCGGACCAGATCAAGGACTTCAGGTGAAGCCAGCTGGAACTTGTCGCCCAGGAAGATCTGTCCGCCGGAGATCCCCACAAACAAAGTCCGGATCCGCGCCTCTTCAAGGTCGGCAGGAGGAGCGATGTTGATGGAGTCGGCGGTCATGGTGACAAGTTTGTTCTGGACAAAGTAACGGCTCATAGTTGAGGTGAACTGCTCCCTGAAGAACTCCAGCTTTTCCGCATCATCCCGGATCCCCGTA
This sequence comes from Lentisphaeria bacterium, assembly GCA_017629975.1. Taxonomy (GTDB): domain Bacteria; phylum Verrucomicrobiota; class Lentisphaeria; order Victivallales; family Victivallaceae; genus UBA1784. Next base: position 3,174 of record JAGBWB010000273.1, on the reverse strand, counting down.
TTGCCGATGTCGCAGGCGCTCATGGTGATGGAGCAAAGTCCCATGGCGTGCATGGTCAGATCGGAACAGGCATAGAGAAAGTCATCATCATCCAGTTCGGCAATGATGTTTTTAAGGGAGGTGCGGTAGGTTCCCGCTCCTTGCACGACTCCTTTGTCCCAGGGGGTGTAAAGTTCATCGGTGCGCCCGGTGCGGTTGAGGAAGTCAATCTTGAAGTATTTGATACCCAGTGACTTGAAGTAACGCAGCGTATCAGCAACATACTCTTTCACCGTAGGATGAGTGGGGTCAAGGATACAGGTGGGGCAGTGGGGTTCCCACGCCCACTTTCCAACTGACTGGGTTTCACCTGCTGAAACGGTTCCCTGTTCCACATCGTAAAGACTGCACCAGATGCCGGGGACAAAGTTTCTTTTTCTCATATCCTCGGCAAATTTGGGGAGTCCTTCGGGGAATCTTTCGTTGGGGAGTTTCCATCTGCCGGGGACGTTCTGGTCGCAGTACCCGAGATCGATCTGCATGTACTTGAATCCGAATCCGGGATAGGTGGCGTTGATGAAGTCGGCAATGCGGTTGATCTCTTCGGCGCTGATGGTCAGGCGGTAGCCGTACCATGAAAGCCATCCCACGGCCGTTTCCTTGTGGCGCAGCTTGATGTTGCTGCGTTCAAGGGACATATCCGCCCACGCCTCAAGACCTCTCTGGGCAGATTTGAAAGCACCTGTTGCCATCTCTTCGGACTCAATACGGCATCCGGGTTTCAGTTCAAATCCGCAGAAGTTGCATGAAAGAGCCAGACGGCGCAGAGCGCCGGTTTTGCCATCGGTGAGAATATAGATGCAGCTGTGGCACTGACGCAGCGGAGCGGTGAAAGCATAGATCATGCCCCCCTCAGGGTTCTGGATCCCTGCCATGCCGCCGAAAGAGTAGTTGGCGCCGGGGACACCTTTGGTGAGAGCTTCTTCGGTGGTTTCCATGATCTCTGCCGCCCATGCCCGTTCTTCGGCGGGCTGGTAGACTGAGAGCCAGTACTCCCAGGCGTAGCGGGGGGTGAAAAAGTGTTCTGTGGTTTTGATGACACCGGTGGGCCATCCGCCGCCTGAGTCCAGAAAGAGTTTGGTTTCGGCGGTGAATCCGGGGAGTCCGTCTGCTTCAAGCAGATGGCATGAACCCAGTTTCACACTTTCCGTACCTTTGTTGACCAGAGCCAGTTTCCGCAGTTCAAAACCGCCTGCGCGGTCGTTGAGCCATTGAGCCTCAAGGGCGGTGCCGGGGATCATGCCCCCTGCCTGAGGGATCTCATACCATTGGTTTGCAATGAAAATCGCAGATTTTTTCATGAATATATCCTTTTATTTGGCGGGTGTGATAACAAAAAGTTTTCCTCTGAAGCCCTCCTGCTGGTCATAGGGAAAAACCGCAGTGATGCCCCTGCGGGCAAGGAGGGCGCCCTCAAGGGGGGCAGCGGGAGCTTTTTCTTCAGGGAATTTTTCAACAATCTGATATTTTTTCTTCTCATCCAGAGCCTGCGGATGGAAGACGCGCTTGAAATCGCCGTCGCAGATGCTGTGGAAGATGTAAAGAAAATGGGTATCGGTCACAGGGTCGGAGAGCTGCAAGGCAAGACAGCCTCTTCTTTTCTCAAAGTATTCAGGAGCAGTGAGAAAATAAGGTTCCGTCCTGCGTATTTTTTCCCGGTGTTCCTTGTAGAACGCTGTGCATTTTCTGATGATCTGCCGGTTTTCTGCTGAAAAAGATCTCAGATCGCAGGAAAATCCCAGAGCCCCTGTCATACAGCTGAGGAGTCCGAAATAAAGATCCTCGCACTGGGCGCGGAACCAGGTGGCGGCCTGAACCTGCATGACGGTGTTTTCTCTGAAGGAACTCTCTTTTCCCGGGTGGAGCTGGCACCCCACATACCAGTGATAGATGCGTCCCATGGGGAAACGGCACCCCATCTGCTGGATCATCCGCAGATTTTCAAGGGGGGAACCGTTGTCGCTGATGAAGTGGAGGTCAAAGTTTTTGACCATGGAGCCTGCCGCCATACGCAAGGCGCCTGAGGAACAGTTTTCAAAGGTCACTTGAGGCAGCATTTTTTTCAGCCGGGTCATGACTCTTTCAAGCCCTTTGCAATAGGCATTGAGTCGGGAGCTTTCGTATCCCTGAGAGTGGTTCATATCGTTTTTGACATAGACCGCCTTGTAGCGGCGGATGGTATCGGCAAGGGTGTTGACCAGATGATCTTCCACCTCAGGAAGCCAGATTTTCGGGGAAACAATATGGGGGTGCGCCGAGGGGAAGAACCAGTCGGGATGTTCTTTCACAACATCTGATTCTGCGGAAAAAAATTCAAACTCCACCCAGAAACCGAATCCCAGCCCTGCTTTGCGGACTTCCTCTGCAAACTCTTTCATCTTCCCGAAAAAGGCGCGGTCGAGGTGTTCATCCCAGTTGTTGAGCCGGGTGAAAGCGCCGTTGTCGTTGTACCAGCCGTAATCCACCACGAAAACTTCACAGCCGCACTCTTTTGCGGCGGCGAGCTGTTCCCGCAGCCGGGGGAGTTCAAGGGAACTCATGCGGTCAAGCCAGGTGTTGTAGACCACAGGGAGAGGGTTTTTCCGGGGAGGGAAGAGGCGGTTGAGAAAACGGTTCATGGGGGCGGCGCCCGAATGGGCTTCTCTGCCGGGGAGCTTCTGGATCACCACAGGGGGAGCCTCCCAGCTTTCGCCGGGAGCGATCTCAAGCTCCAGACGGTCATCTGAAAGGCCTGCTTCAACAGTCATGTCGGCGATCATACCGTGTTTGCTTGCGGCAGTGAAACGGAGCAGAAAGTCCCCTTCGGGGAAGACCAGAAAACCCAGGGCGTGAGTGCTGTATGGATCCCGCAGCACCGCAAAGGGAACGGAGCCTTCGCAGAAACGCCCGGGACGGGAGTGAAGATCAAGACTCCCTGCGCGCAAAGACTCCCACTTCCCCTGATCTTCACGGCACCAGAAACTCTGGGATGAATGTATTTCATACTCCCCCCGGTTCAGGGGAAATCTTGCCAGATAGCGCCTGAGGAGAAGAGGTTTTTTTGTCAGATTGGTGAGGGTGTCTCTGCGGAAAAGAATATGGTTTTCCCCGTCGTACTCAAGAGAAAGGGTGACTTGGAGAGATTTGGACTCAAAG
>JAGBWB010000272.1 GCA_017629975.1 Lentisphaeria bacterium | reverse complement strand
CCAGCTTCAGCTGTTTCAAGGCTTCATCATACTTTTTGGCGTCAACATAGAGCTGCACCAGACGGCGGCGGGCGGCAAGAGCACCCTTTTTGCTGCCGTTCTCAGCCAGAGCCTTTTCAAGAGCGGGAATGTCGGCAGCATCAGCAAAAGCGTGGGCGGCGCCGGTGGCGGAACGCTCGGCAATGCTCCATGCGGTGAAGATGAGAGCCACAACAAGAGCGATAAGGACACCGATGACTGCCACTTTTTTCCAGTGTTCGGCAAAAAGCATCTCAAAGCGTTCTCTTTCAGAAAAGAGAGCGGCGGACATTTCAGCATTCATCTGCTTGTTTTTGTCGTTATCCATGGGTAAAACTCCTTTCAAGGTTTGAAAAATCAGTGGTGAGAGAAGATCCGCTCAGGAGCGTGATAGAGGGCGACGCCCAGCTCGTTGGCGCGTTTGATCACATCGGGGTCGCGGAGTGAACCCGCAGGAGCGATGATGGCTTTGATCCCGGCGGCGGCGGCGGTTTCAACACCGTCTTCAAAGGGGAAGAATCCGTCGCTGGACATGACGGAGCCTTCCAGGGTGCCGGCGCCCTGATATTTCTGGCGGAACTTGGCAATGGCCTGTTCAATGGCGCCCACCCGGTCCTGTTCTCCGGTTCCCACAGAGAGGGTCTGTCCGTTCTGGGCGATGACCACGCCGTTGGAGCGGACGCTCAAGTTCACATACCAGGAAAACAGCAGATCCAGTTTCTGCTGTTCGGTGGCTTCAACCGTGGAGATCTGATGTCCGCAGCGGGTGTTTTCGCCTTCGGCGGGTTTCAGGTCGGCGATGGAACGCAGAGCGGTGGTCAGGGGAGCTGCCACGATGACGGTTCCGTCGGCAAGGACCTTGTAGGTCTGGTGGATGGCGGAGGTTTCGCCGGTGAATCTGGGCAGAGTCTTGAGATCGCCGCACTTGAGGATGCGGATATGCTTGTTGAGTTTGAACTTCTCGCCGTCGTTGAAAATGGCAAGAGCTTCAGCGGTGTAGGCGGGAGCCACGACGCATTCGCAGAAGGTGCTCATGATCTCTTCAGCGGTGGCGGCATCCACCTCGACGTTGAAAGCGATGACGCTGCCGAAAGCGGCGCGGGCGTCGGCGTCGCGTCCTTTGATGTAGACGCTCTTGAGATCCTCGCCGGGGATCGCCACAGCGGCGCCGGAGGGATTCACATGTTTCATAACGGCGCAGGCGGGGATATCAAAGAACTTCACGATATTGAGGGCGCCTGAGATATCCTCAAAGTTGGTCTGGGAAAGACCGTTTTTGCCGTTTTTCAGCACTTCCATGCCGCCGATGACGCCGATTTCGTCGGCGGGACGGTAGCTTGCGGCGGGCTGATGGGGATTGGTGCCGTAGCGCAGATCGTCGATCTTGACGTAACGGCGGCCGTTGATTTCCATTTCAGCGGGGAAATCCCCCACATTGCGGGAAAGATAGCTTGAACGGGAAAGAGCTTCTGCCATAATAAAATACTCCAATTTTCGTAAATGTCCTCCGCACCGCCGGATGAACGGCACAAAGAGACTGTTTATAATGCATCGTGATAATATACACATAAAAAAGAAAAATTGCAAATCTGTTTCATTTTTCCAATGATAAAAAGATGCTATTTTCCCACATTCCCGGCAAATAATCTTTTTTTGGAAGAGTTTTGACTTGCATAAACACTCTTGTTGATTTATATTAACCTGAGGTATATATTTATAATATTCCAAATTATCCATCTAAAAGAAAGGATCTTTATCATGGAAAAACTTCAAGTCGGTCTTATCGCCACCGGCGGACGCGGCGCACACGGTTTTGAAATGCACCGCCCCGAGCAGGGTATCGAAATCGTCGCCGGATGCGATATCGCCCAAGTTGCTCTTGACAAATTCAAAGAGAAATTCCCCGATGCCCAGACCTTCACCGATTACCGCGACCTGCTGAAGATCGAATCCATCGGCGCCGTCCACATCGCCACCCCCGACTATCTCCATGAAGAAATGGCCATCGCCGCCCTTGAAGCCGGAAAAGCCGTCTATCTGGAAAAACCCATGGCCATCACCATTGAGGGCTGCGACCGCATCCTTGAAACCGCCTACCGCACCGGCAGCAAACTTTTCATCGGTCACAACATGCGCCACTTCCCTGTGGTGCTGAAGATGAAAGAGATCATTGACTCCGGACTCATCGGCGAACTTCAGGTGGGCTGGTGCCGTCACTTCGTCTGCTACGGCGGCGATGCCTATTTCCGCGACTGGCACTCCGAACAGCGTTACTCCAACGGACTTCTGCTCCAGAAGGGCGCTCACGATATCGACGTGATGCACTGGCTCATGGGCAGCTACACCAAGAGTGTGGTGGGTATGGGTATGCTCTCTGTCTACAACCGCTGCGGACGCCGCTCACCCGATACTCCCGGATGCGCCAAGTGGGACAACCGTCAGTACCCCCCCCTCACCCAGACCGGTTTCTCACCCATCATCGATGTGGAAGACCACAGCATGGTCATGATGCAGCTTGAGAACGGCGCCCAGATGACCTATATGCAGTGTCACTACACCCCCGACAGCGAGCGCAACTACACCTTTATCGGAACCAAGGGCCGTGTGGAAAACATCGGTGACTACGGCAACTGCGAAGTCCACGTCTGGACTCAGCGCGGTCCCCGCTCCACCCCCGACATCATCTACAAGCTGAAGCCTGTTGAGGGCGGACACGGCGGTGCCGACACCCCCATCATTGACAACTTCCTTGACTTTGTCCGCTTCGGCGCCAAAACCAATACCTCCCCCATCGCCGCCCGTCAGTCTGTGGCGGCAGGCGTTCTGGGACACTACTCCATGCGTAACGGCAACAACCGTCAGGATGTTCCCGAACTCCGCAAGGAGCTGGTGGAGTACTTTGAAAACAATCAGGTCAAGTAAGGTATTGTCAGCATGAATGAAACCAGCTTTGCTGAACTGAAAAAGTACAAGGATCAGTACGGCACCGATTACTCCATCGGCGACCTCACCCCCACCATCTGCGAGATCAACAACTGGGAGTTCCCCGCTCAGTGCGGCGGAACTTCCATCCCCGTGGTGGTGGATCACGCTCAGCGTGTTTTTGAGGGTGAAGGCAAAAATGAAAAGACCTTCATCTACTGTCCTGACGCCGTGGGTGAGATCCACCGTCAGCACTACCCTGAACTGCTGGCGCGGGTGGAAAAAACTGCCGGGATCCGTCTGCTTTCAAGCGGCGTCATGCCCAGCGTCACCCCGGTCTGTTTCGGAACCATTTTCACCGGAGCCTCTCCTGAGGTCCACGGGATCCAGAAGTATGCAAAACCTGTCCTTGAAGTGGAAACTCTCTTTGACAGTGCGGCAAAGGCGGAAAAGAAAGTCGCCATCATCTCAGTCAACAATTGCAGTATCGACATGATCTTCCGGAAACGGAAAGTGGATTACTACTCTTTGCGTACCGATGCCCGCTGCCGCGAAATGGCTGAAAGAGTGCTCCGTGATGATGATTACGATATGATCATCTGTTACAGCACCGACTACGACCATCTTTCCCACAAAACAGGGTGTGATTCAGAAGAATCTGTCACCGCACTGAAAAACTGTGTTCAGTACTTTGAGGACTTTGCCCGTCTCACCGATGAGATCTGGGCGGAATACAATCACACTCTGGTCTGGGCGCCCGACCACGGAAATCATCCCATTTCCGAAACCTCCGGAACCCACGGAACCAATACCGCAGAGGATATGCTGGTGAACCACTTCTACCGGATCACCCCCGGCAAGAAGTGATCCTGTTTCACTTCATCCTGCTGTAAAAAGCAATTTTCAGAATCTTTCTGAAAGAAAAAAGCACGACACCGGAAATTCAGTGTCGTGCTTCTTTTTTGCCTCTGCAACCGGCAAAGGCCCGCCGGCAGAATGAGCCGGCGGAAACGAAACTCTTTTTCAGAGCTGCTTCAGGGGGAGCCAGGCGCCGTTCTGTTTGGAACTGCTGACCACGGTCTCAATGAAGTTCATACCTCTGACGCCGGTTTCGGCATCGGGATACATGCTCTGGTAGGGACGGTTTTCCAGCTTTGCAGCGATAGCGGCGGCAAAGTCGGTATAGATATTGGCAAAGGCTTCAATAAAGCCTTCGGGGTGTCCCGCAGGCAGACGGAGCAGACCTTTGACGCTGTCATCCAGTTCCGCCCAGCCGCGGCGGAGCGTTTTCATGGCGGAGTCATTGGTCTTGAGCAGCAGATTCTCAGGCTCCTGCTGTGACCACTCAAGGCATCCCTCAGAACCGTAGACCCGCAGTTTGAACTGGTTCTCTTCACCGCAGGCGACTTCGCTCAATTCAATGACGCCCTTGGCGCCTGTGTCAAAGCGGAGCATGATGGTGGCATCATCATCCAGTTCGCGTCCTTCCACAAAGGTGGCAAGGTCGGCAGAAAGTTCAGAGATCTTCATGCCGGTGGTGAACTCAATGAGCTGCTCGGCATGGGTTCCGATGTCGCCAACGCAAGCGGCGGCGCCGGACATGCTGGACTTGACGCGCCAGGTGGCCTGTTTGCCCGCATTGGGGGCGGCGAGCCATCCGAGATCGTAGGTTGCCACGATCTTGCGGAGTTCGCCCAGCACGCCGTCGGCGATCATTTTACGCATCTGCCGCACCATGGGATAGGCGGAGTAGTTGTGCATCAGGGCGAAAAGGAGACCGGTCTCCTGAACTTTTGCGCGGAGTTTCAGCGCTTCATCCAGAGAGAGGGTCATGGGTTTTTCGCAGAGCACATGGAACCCGTGTTCCAGCGCCGCCATGGCGATGGGGAAGTGGGTGGAGTTAGGGGTGGTGACCGCCACAAAGTCCATTCTTTCGCCCTCGGGGAGTGCCGCCTCTTTCACGAACATCTCTTCGTAGGTGGCGTAGCACTTTTCCACCGGGATGAAAAGTTCATCCGCCATGGAGGCATTGAGTTGCGGATTGGTGCAGAAAGAACCGCAAACCAGTTCGATTTTCCCGTCAAGACGGGAGGCTGCCCGGTGGACGGCGCCGATAAAAGCGCCGGGTCCGCCGCCGACCATACCCATTCTGATCTTGCGTTTCATATTCTCTGTCAGCCTTTCAGCATGGCGTTGAGGACATAGTAGTTCAGCTCTTCATAGTCGCGCTCGGCGATCATCTGATCCATAACTTTATCATCCAGAGAGCGTGAGATCTCAAGGAGCTTCATAAAGATGCGGCGGCTGTATTCCAGATGCTTCATATCCACACCGGATTTCTGGGTACGCATGACTTTGACGTCAAGACCGACCCACTCGCCGTTGTTGCCGAAGCCGTGACGGTCAAGGACGCGGACCTGATTGAGAGCGCGGCGGGGATCCACGGCGCCGAAGGTGAGATCCTGGTCAAACTTCAGACTGTTCTGGTCGTTGAGGTGGACGCTCCACAGTTTCTTGTGCGCCAGAGCAAAACCCATTTCATCGGAGGGTGAAAGGTTGGCAAGAAGAGCATGTGCTGTTTCAATAAGGCATCCCACGCGCTCGGGAGCGTTGGTCATAAGTCCCATGGCGATGGCATGACCGATGGTGGGGATATAGGTATGATCCATAGGTTCGTTGGGTTTGGACTCGATCATCACGCGGATGTTTTTGTCATAGTCCAGCATCATCTGGAGCGCATCGGCAATGCGTTCAGTGGCGACCACAGGGTCTTTGGCTTCGCGGATATAGGTACCTTCGCGGGCGAGCCACAGCACGATGTTACGGGTTCCCAGAGCGTTGGCGATATCAATGGTGCGTTTGGTGCGCTCAAGGGCGTATTCCCGGCATTTGGGGCAGTTGTTGGTGTATCCGCCGTCGATGGTTTCGGGGGCGAACCACATACGGGGAGCCACAAATTCAGCGGTCAGGCCGTGGTCATCAAGAACCTTCTTCAGTTCAGAGGCTTCCTTGATGATCTGATCGGGGGTCAGATTCGCCATGTTGGGCACAGCATCGTCATCGTGGAACTGGATGCCGTCAAAGCCCATCTTCTTGTAGGACTCCAGCTTCTTGTTGAAAGGAATGGTATTGCGGACTTCAGGACCGAAAGGATCAGCGCCCTCGTGGATGTTCCACGGACCGAATGAAAAACGGAATGTTCCCTGCATGGTATTGGCTCCTTTTTGAGTTATTCTTCTTAAATTGACATTTTTTTACGGAACTTTTCAAATATACCTCTTGCAATGTCAAAAAACCTTGATTATATTATGAATTGATAGCACAATCTTACGATTTGAGGAATCTTTATGCAAACCATCGTTGCCAACCGCTCGGATTTCTTCCCCGAAAACGGCTGCCCCATCGCGCTGAGAACGATCCAGGGGGATCATCACAGCCAGCATGAGGGCGATTTGACCGATGTCCGCCATACTCACGATTTTTCAGAGCTCATCATCATCACCGCCGGAGGCGGCGAACACTGGATCGACGGCGAAACCTACCCTGTCCGGGCGGGGGATATCTTTCTCATCCAGGGCAACACGGAGCACTACTTTGAAAAAAGGTACAAACTGGGGATGTTCAACATCATGTTTGACGACTCCTGTTTCAAAGAGCATCTGCGCTCTCTGCGGAGTCTCCCCGGGTTCAACGCCTTTTTCCTCTTTGAACCCACCTACCGCCGCAGTCACAAATTCAAAAGCCGTCTCCATATTTCTCCTGAAACCATGCGTCCTTTGATGACTCTTTTGCAGAGCATGGCAGAGGAGTCCTCACAGGAGCGCCCCGGCAGGGATCTGCTGCTCCTTGCCAAAGCCCTTGAGATCTTTGTCTTCATCTCAAGGCAGTACACAGGGGGACACAACCCCATGGTCAACACCCTTTTCAGACTGGGGGATGTGATCAGTATGCTTGAAAACAACTACACCGAACACTGGACCATCTCACGGATCTCACGCATCGCCTCCATGGCGCCCAGCACTCTGCTGCCGGTCTTCCGCAAGGTGACGGGGTACTCCCCCATAGATTACCTGATTCAAATCCGCCTTGAAAAGGGAGCTGAACTGCTGCTCAAAACGGCGCTCCCGGTATCAGAGATCGCCCAGAAATGCGGATTTTCAGACTCCAACTACTTTTCCCGGCAGTTCCGCAAACGCTACAATCTGTCGCCCAAGGAGTACCGGGAGGGGGATAACTGCAAATAACTTTCTTTTTCATACAGGAGGATTTTATCACTATGAAACATATTGAACTTGTCCACTTTGCAGAGTGGAAAAAAATCGCAGGTGACGCCTATGAAAAAACCATGAATGACCTTGTTTCATGGGGCGTTACAAAGATCGTTGCCCACCCCTGCTGGGGCATGAATGATGAAACAGCTCCGGGATACTTTGACAACTGCGCCGCCCTTTTGAAAAAATATGCTCTTGAAACCCCTGCCTGCCACGCTTACTGGGGCGCAGGCAATGATATTTCCCCCGCAGATCCGGCAGAACTTGAGACCATTGTTCCCCGGCACGCCGCTTTTCTGGAAAAACTTGCCGCCATCGGCGTCAGAAGCTACACCATGCACATCGCCATGGAGTCAAACGGTTCGACTCCGTGGAAGACCATCGCTCAGGCGGTGGAAAACCTTCTTCCCACGGCGCGCCGCTGCAATATCATCCTTGCTCTGGAAAACGGTCATGAGGATTGTGCCACCCAGCAGCAGCTGGCGGACTTCGTTTCTTCTTACTGTGATCCCTTTCTGGGGGTGTGCTATGACACCGGACACGCCCACTGCTACGGCGACAGAGAGTGGAAAAGAACTCTTGACATCCTTGCCCCCCACATCGTCACCTGCCATCTTCATGACAACTCAGGGACCTTTGATGACCACAATCCTCCGGGGGGTGGAACCATCAACTGGGCAGAGATGAGCGCGGCTCTGAAATCGCTCCCCCGGCTGCTCCACGCTGAAACGGAGTCCGGCGACTGGAGTCAGAACTCCTGGAACAAATTCCGCGACATGTGGTACAACTGAAAAAACTGTCAAACTGGTGAGAATAAAAAAACTGCGGCACTTCAGAAATACCGCAGTTTTTTGTATTCTTCAGAAGGCTTTATCATTTGTTCTCAGCAATGGCCTGAGCGGCACATTTTCTGATGAGTTCAGCGCTGGGGTCTTTGTACTCCAATTTGAGGTCGGTGATTTTGGCATCAAAGAGGAACATGTACCAGACACATGCCTGAAGATATTTGCCCTTGTCGTTCAGATGGATGCAATCGTTGGAAAGAACGACCTTTGAGGGATCCTTGCGGTCTTTGCGCCAGGACATCTTGCCCACCACGTCGCCGCCGGAGATGTCAATGACATTGGGACGGACCAGCTTTTTCAGATCAGCTTTGTTGTACTTCACGGTCTTGACGGGAAGTTTTTCACGGAAAAGCTGCACTGCATTACCCACAGGGATCATATGCAGTTTGTGCTTTTTGGCAAGTTCCGTGTAGTTGGCTTTGACCATTTCGTGCATCTGCTGACGGGTTCCGGGGATGTGTCCCTTTTTGCTGAACCAGCCATGGTTGGCGCTGTATGCCCAGGTTTCGTGGACCACGATCTCAGCCTGGGGAGCAAGTTCTTTCACAAAAGCCATGAGCTTTTTGGCAAGTTCATGGGTCTTTTCTTTATAAGAACTGTGAACGCTGCCCTGCTGAATGGAGATGATATCCCATTTGTCCGCCTTGATCATAACAGAAAGTTTCTCTTTCCGGGACTTCTCTCCTGTGACCACGAAAGTGTAGGGTTTGAAGTCGGGTTGGGTCTTTTCAGCGTCAATGTTGCGGCAATGGCGCTCAAGGGTGCATCCGCCGATGTAGGCGTTGGCAAGTTTCAGTTTGTGGGTCTTGCCCGCTTCAACCATCTTGGGCAGATAGGTGTGGACACTGGCAGAAAAGCTGTTGCCGATCATCAGCACTTTCAGCTCTTTGGCGCTGAGAGAAAGAACTCCGCAGCAAGCCAGAGCGATCAATACGATTTTTTTCATTTTACTTTTTCCTTACTTTTTGTATTGTTTGAGAGCCTCTTCAGCGCACTTGAGCATGAGAGGCTGATTTTTCGCATTTTTGAAGTTCATCCTGATACCGCTTGCGGGCTCGTCAAAGAGGAACATATACCAGACACACGCCTGAAGAAAAGCGCCTTCCTGACTCAGATGGGCGCGGTCGTTATAAACATGTTTATCGTTCTTTTTGAGCCAGATAAGTTTGCCGACAGGGTCGCCGCCGGTAAGGTCGGGGAGCTTGTCGGTGCGCTTCAGGGCCTTGAGCTGCGCCTCTGTATATTTGACCTCCTTCACAGGGAGCGCCTTGCGGTAGAGCTGCACGGCGGTTCCCACAGGGATGATACGCAGTTTATGGGTTTTGGCAAGTTCGTTGTAGTTTTCCACCAGTCCGTTATACATCTGCTCCTGAGTCAGGGGGGCTTTTTTGTTGTGGAACTTGGGATTATCCTGACGGTACGCCCAGGTCTGGTGAATGACGATCTCAGCTTGAGGAGCAAGTTTTCTGATGTAGGCGATGAGTTTGGCGGCATACTCCCGGGTCATCTCCTTTTTGAAACTCTGGTGGCTCACCTGCTGGATGGTGACGATGTCCCATTTGCGGTATTTGATGGCTTCGGTCACGCTGCTCTTGCGCGTCTTTTCGCCGGTAAAGGTGAAAGTATAGGATTTGAAGTTGGGATCTTTCTGCTCCTTGTCGATATTATTGCAATGTTTCATCAAAGCGCATCCGCCGATGGAGGCGCTCCCCAGAATGAGTTTGTGTTTCTTTGCGGACTCCGTCACTTTGGGAAGATACACTTTCACACTGTTAGAGAAACTGTTGCCGATCATCAGCACTTTCAGCTCTTTGGCTGAAACTCCGGCGATACAGCTCAGCACCGCTGCCAATACCAGAAATTTTTTCATTGTTTGACCTTTCTTTATTTAAGGGTTGAAATATCAGAATTTGAAAACCGCGCCGATCTTTTTGCCCAGAAGCAGAGCTCCGGCGCAGAGGGTGGCACCCAGGAAGAACATGGCCCAGACACCGAAAGCACTGGCAGCGCCGGTGCCGTAACCTAAAATCTGGGAGAGTTCATAGAGCGCCTTGGTAATGGGGAAGAACTCCTGTTTCTGGGCGAGGATCAGAGAATCCGACACCTCAAGCATGGAAAAGCTGAAAGCGAAAAGTCCCCCCACGATGAGGTTTGCCGTCACCAGAGGCAAAGTGACTTTCACAAGAGTCCTGAAAGGGCCCGCGCCGAAGTTCCGGGCGGCATTTTCCAGCTCTTCCGGGGTCTGCTCCAATCCGGAGGAAACCGCCCGCACCACATAGGGGATCCGCCGCACAGCGTAGGCGATGCTCAAAAGCCACACCGGATTATTCACCGGGTCAAAAAGAAGCGATGCCCATGAAAATTTCACCGACATTCCCAGAAATCCGAATGCAAAGACCACTCCCGGCACCGCCAGAGGCAGCATGGCAAGTAAATCTGCGATGCCGCTGCCCTTGAGGCGCCAGCGCACAGCGGCGAGGGCGACAAGAAGTCCTGCGGCGCAGGCGATGAACATGGCAAGGAATGAATATTTAAGACTGTTGGCGATGGAGGGCAGCACCAGAGCGTTGGAAAGAGCCAGCTCAAAGTTTTCAAAGGTGAAGTTTTCCGGGAAAACCGTTCCGCTGAACCGGGTGGAAAAGGCGCAGCAGATCAATGCGATGTGGGGAAGTCCCGCAAGAAGCGTCACCACCCCGAAAGCGCTTCCGGGGAGAAACTTGCGCCATGAACGCAGTTCCGTACTGTTGGCGTTGACGATCCCCTTGCCCCCGGAGGCGGCAGGAGCGCTTTTAAGCGCCAGCTTGGCAACCAGATAAAGAAGCGCCGAAACCGCCAGCATGATGACCACCAGCGCATAGGGGATGGGGTTGCTCTCAAGTTCGGTAAGTCCGTTGAAAACCTGCACCGCCGTGGTGCGGGTGAATCCGAACATGAGAGGCGTACCAAGCTCCGTAAAGCTCCAAATCAGAGTGATGGAGCACCCGGCAAGGATCCCGGAACGCATAAGGGGCAGCCGCACTTTCAGGAAACGCTGCCACGGCGACGCCCCCAGATTGGCGGCGGCTTCGGTCATGGCGGGGTCAATATTCCCCAGAGCCGTCACCAGATTGAGGTAGCAGATGGGGAAGAGGTGGAGCGCTTCAATAAAGCACACCGCCCAGAAAACACCGCTGCCGCTGAGAAAGTCAACAGGAGCGATCCCCAGATGTCCCAGCAGGGCATTGATGACGCCGTGATATCCCAGTATCTGTTTGAATCCCAGCGCCCCCACAAAGGGGGGCAGAACCATGGGGATCAGCAGAGCCGTGTTGGCAAAGCTCTTGCCGGGGAAATCATAACGGTCGTAGAGGAGCGCCAATCCAAGGGAGATGACAAATACCATTCCTGTGGTGCAGAGGGCAATGGCAAAACTGTTCCAGAGCCCTTCCACATAGATACGGTTGCGGAAGAGTTCGGCAATAAGCTGCAAATCGCATCCCACCCCCAGCACGGTACCGATGGGCAGGAGCAGAAAAACGCCCAGAAAGAGGAGCACTCCCCCCAGAAGCAGATAGCGTAAAAAAGTCTGTGATCTCATGATATCTTTTCCTTTCACATCCCCATCCGGGCAAGGCGTTCAGCTTCTTTGTAGTTGGCTCTTGCCTGATCGCTCCACTTTCTCAAAGTGGCGCTGACATCGGCGGCGGAGCGTTCAGGGGTGACTCTGAGGAGCGCCCGGGCCTTGTCAGCCTCCTTGTAGTCAAAGGGGAGAGCGTTGAATTTTTCCATGGCGCGGGGGACTTTTTCCGCTCCTCCGGCGCGCAAGATGGCGGCATAGGCGCTTTTCAGCTCCTGATGGGGTTCCAGCACAATGGTTCTGAGCAGCACCCGGATAAGGGAGTAATACTTCCCGGTCCACCTGGGACGGTAGACAAAATCGGCGCCTGAAGCGTAGGGATTGTAGTCAGAGATAAAGAAGTTTTTCTGCACTTCAGGGGTATAAAGATCTCTGCGGATAGGGGGGCGGTTGATGCCGTTTTTACCGGGACCGTCGGGAGTACCGGGTTTCAGACAGTGGAGCAGCTGCCCCTCACGGGAAAGAAGAAAGGCAATAAATGCTTTCGCCGCCCGGGGATTGGGGGCGCCCCGGAGCATCTGCACAGGATCGGCAGAAACGGCAGTACCGCCTTTGGGGGTCACATAGATACAGCGGGGTTCGCCGTAGACTTTGGCGCTCCAGAGCATTTCGCTGATGCCGTAGGTGTCGATAGCGGTACCGGCGGCGGCTTCACCCGAAGCAACATCTCTGACCACCTGACTTGCGGATTCTGAGATGCTCCGGGCGTTGGCAAAGATCCTCTTCAAAAGGGCTATGCCGTCGTACCATCCTTTTGCCGGATCGTTGGCTTTTGCCATGCACTGCTGGATCATGATCTCGTAACACTTGTTGGCAGAGCCTGATTTGGTGGGATCCGCCACAGAAAGGGTGTTGAAATAGCGTCCTTCCCCCAGTTCATCCCATCTCTGAGGCGGGGCAAAGCCTTTCATCTCAGCCACGCGCCGGGTGTTGTAAAGGATCCCGAAGGTGGAGAGGACGACACCGTAATATTTCCCCTGAGGGCTGTAAAGTCTGTCACCGCCGAAGGTGGGGGGAATATGTTTCAGACACTCCGGGAACTCCTGAGCGATACGGGCGTCAACGGCATATCCCCGGGCGGCAGTCTGTTCGTGGTTGAAGACGCCGCCCCCGGCGAAGATGTCAATACCGATGCCCACATTGGAGTCAAGAAACCGTTTGCGTGCGTTTTTCTGTTCCGGGGTGCGGCAGGCGCGGTCATCGGTGAAAGAGGTGCGGATCGCCTCGTTCCATCTGCCCCACTCCGGATTCGCCTCATAACAGCGCCGGAACTCCGTTTCATAGCGGTCGGCGATGTAGCGGATGATGTCACTTGTGCCGCCGGGATTGCGGAAGTCCAGCTTGATATCCCTGTTGTATTTCTGCTTGTACCAGGCGGCAAAGGCTCTCTGATACTCATCGCGGATGGATTTGTTATGTGCAGTGATGACAACCAGCGTTTCGCACTCATCGCCGCCGGGGAGAAGTTTTTCAGACTCCTGCCGGGGCGCCAGCAGAAAGGGGAGCGCCAGCAGACACGCCAGAAAGAGCAGGACAAAAAAGAGAGGTTTATTTTTCATCGTCTGACTCCGGAGCCGGGATCAGAAAGGCTTCATCATAGTCAAGGAAATACTCTTTCCCGATGGTTCTTGCAGGAGCCCCCAGTTCCCTGACCAGCACCTTTCCTGCGCCGGGCACTTCAAAGAGCCATTCGCAGCTGTCGCCGAAAAAGGCGCGTTCCAGAAGCCGGGCAGAAAGTTTCCCTTTCTCTTCAGAGATCCGGAGCCGCTCCGGGCGGATCCCGCCGCCGCAGGGGAGACCGTTCACATCCCCGAGGAACCGGGCAGTGAAACTGTCGGCGGGGTGGTTATAGATCTCATCAGGGGTTCCGATCTGGGCAAGTTTCCCTTTGTGCATGACCCCCGCCCGGTCTGCCATGCTGAGGGCTTCGCGCCGGTCGTGAGTGACATAGAGTGCGGTCAATTTTCTTTCGGTGCAGATGCGCTTGATCTCTCTTCTCATGGTGTCGCGCAAGTTGGCGTCCAGATTGGAAAGGGGTTCATCAAGGAGCAGCAGTGCCGGCTCCACCGCCAGCGCCCGCGCCAGGGCGACCCGCTGCTGCTGACCGCCGGAAAGCTGAGTGACGGCGCTCCGGGCGTAACGCTCCATCTGCACCTGTTCCAGGGACTCCATGACCTTTTTTTCGATCTCTTTCCGGGGCGTTTTTTCCATACGCAATCCGAAAGCCACATTCTCAAAGACATTGAGGTGAGGCCAGAGGGCGTAATTCTGAAAGACCATGGCGGCGCGCCGTTTTTCGGGGGGCAGAGACATGATGTTTCTGCCGTCAAAAGAGATGGAGCCGCTGTCGGCGGTCACAAGTCCTGCAAGAATACGCAGCAAAGTGGACTTGCCGCAGCCGGAGGGGCCCAGCAGAAAGACAAGTTCGCCCTGCGCAATGTGCAAATCCACGCCGTCAAGGACCTTGACGGTGCCGTCGTAACTTTTGGTAAGTTTTTCAATTAAGACTTCTGCCATGATGGGTTCTGCCTTGAAGTGGATAGGTTCTGAAATTTTCCGCTAAGAGTAAAAATACGCCGGAATTTCACTTCCGGCGTATTGAGAGTTTTTGACATTTCCCGGCAATTACTTTGCCATGGGGAGTCCGGGGACATTGTCGTAAATCTGGATCTTATGTTCAAAATCCAGATAGTGAACGGTGGTTATGACACCTGCCGCGGCGACAAAGAGCAAGGTTGCCACGGCGATGATAAGATAGAAAAGAGAGGGTTTATTCTCTTCTTCTTCGTTGATACGTCTTGACACAGGAGCCTTGGGGCTCTTTTCAGCGTTTTCACCCTCGGCGGGTTCCTGTTTTCTCTTGCTGGGAGCAAGAGCGATATCCTCATCAGCCTTGGGAGCAGCTTCAGGTGCTTTCTCAGGCGCGGGTGCAGGTGCCGGAGCCGCAGCAGGTGCCGCAGTCGGCGGCTTGGGTGCTGCTGTGGGCGGTTTAGGCGCTGCCGTAGGCGGCTTGGGTGCGGCAACCGCCGGGGCAGGAGCCGCAGGAGCAACAGGAGGTTTGGGGGCAGCAGCGGGAGCTGCAGCAGGAGCAACAGGCGGCTTAGGCGCTGCGGCAGACGGAGGAGGAGCCAGTTTCACAGTTGCCTTGGCATCACCTGAAACAGGAGGACGCTGTGCGCCGGGAGCCATGGGGGTGGGCGTCAGCCGGGGAGGCCGTTTCATCTTGACGGTCTGATCGGCGTTTGCATCTTCTTCAGCGGCGGGGAGTTTCACACCGCCGGGCGCCGCCATGGGACGGGGCACGGCACGGGTCTGATCATCCACCTCAACTTTGGGGGCAACCGCCACGGCAGGACGGGGCACGGCACGGGTCTGATCATCCACTTCAACCTTGGGAGCAGCGACCGCCGGAGCCGGAACAGGATTCACCGGAGCGGCAACGGGGTTCACCGGAGGGGCAACGACGGGAGCAGGTGCAGCGGCTCCGCCGGGAATGACAGGGGGCTTCGGAGCTGCCGGAGCGGCATTGACCGGAGGAACCTGAGCCGCAGGACGCAAAATCACAGTCTTGCGGGTATTGGTATCTTCAGAGCCGATATTGAGCTTGGGACCGGCACTGGCGCCGGGAACCATGGGTTTCAGCTTCAGGGTCTTGCGGGTCTGGGTATCATCAAGGATCTCAAGATTTCCGGTATCGGTATCACGGCTGGTCAGGGGATCTGAGACAGGGAAGTCCTGAGTAATGGGAGCAGCAGAACGGAGTTTGACCGTTTTCCGTGTTCTGGTATCCTGAGCATCAACGGCTGACGGGAGCTTGTTTTCTTCTGACATGAGAGTTTATCCTTTCCGGCTTATTACGCTTGATCTGCGGCAGCTTCGCTGCTTCCGGCAGGAGCAAGCTGAGCCAAACGTTGGGGAACATCACGATAATTTTCCATACTTGCTTTCACTTTCGTGTAGCAATCCACCGCATTTGCGGTATCCCCGGCAAGTTCAAAGGCGTTGCCGAGAAAATAGAGAGCCTCCCGCTTGTATTTATCCATGCGGTACATCTCTTTAACAGCATTCTGCAAAAATTCAATGGCACCGGGGGCATCATTGAACTGGATGGCACAGCGCCCCAGATAGACAAGACAGGCGCGCCGTTTCTGAGCAAATTCAGCAGTCTTGGTAAAGATGGTGCGGGCCTGTTCAAACTCGCCGAGCTCAAAGTAAAGCTCACCCAGATCAAATTGAAGCTGGGCATCGTTGGGGGATTTCATGGCGCGGTTGTAAATATGGTCGGCGCGGTACTGTGCCGCTTCGGCCCGCAAGGCGGCGGCCTGTTCATGATTTCCGGCAGCTTCTGCCTGTCCGGCCTGTTTTTCAAGGCTTAAGCAGTGGGCTTTTTCCATCTGCTTGTCAAGAACAGGGTCATCAACGCCCAATTTTTTGGCAACAGTTTCATATTCGCGGAACGCCTCATCATACTTTTCTGCGACCATGTAAGCGTCAGCAAGTTTGCGTCTGAGGTCGACGGAATCGTTCTTTGCAAGGTCCTCGTTGAATTTTCTGATAAGGACTTCAGCCTGAGCGGCATCGTGAATGGTACCTTCAAGCATCTGCTGGATAACGGCATCGCCTGCGTCTTTGGCCTTATCCTGAGTATTGCCGCCCTCTTCCCAGCGTCCCCGCTCCAGAGTGGCGAGAGCCATAGCTGAGCGCATCTCTTCTTTAGCAGCAAGGTCATTGGGAGAGGCTGCAACCATTTTCTGATGGATACGCAAGGCTTCACCCGCCTGATTGTTCCGCTGCATCGCCTCAGCCAGAGGCTTCAGCACCATGCTGTTGGCAGGGTGAAGAATACGGATCGTATTGAGCGCAGAAACAGTTCCCCAGGGCGCATCAGCCATATTTGAAGCCAGCACCAGAGTCCAGAGGATCAGGGGGTTGTCCACGCACATGGCAAGGGGACCTTCGCACATGGCCATGGCCGTCACAGGATTGATCAGTGCTGTCACTGCCGCAATGGGGGCGATAAAAAGAGAAATCACAAGCCCCCCCAGCTTGGCGAATATATTCTTTTTCTTGTGCCAGGCGATCTCATACTCTCTGATGCGTTCAAAGAGCTGCGGAACTTCGGGATTTGCCTTGATCACAGGAAGAAGGATCTCCACAGCGGCGGCATAATCTCCCTTTTCGGCAAGTTTGCCTGCCCGGTTGTAGCTTTCGCGTACATAGATTTTTGCTTTACTGAATGTCTTTCGTTCCATAATATGATAATTCCTGATTGATTCAACATGTTAAGATACACGCATTCTGTGCTTTTGTCAAGTACTTATGTAAAAAAACAGCACTTTTTTCTCCATTCTTTCTTCTGACTGAGGAAAAATTCTTTCTGCTCCTGACAAACAAAAGCGTCTCTTTCACTGTTTATACATGACAGGGAATGTTCCCCGCACAGGGGAGCCTGTGGGGAAATCCAGAGGGGGCAGACGGTCGGTACTTCCCCAGCGGCGGCTGAAGGGCCAGAAGATGAACCAGCTGCGTCCCACAAGGTTGCGCCGGGGGACGGCACCGAAAAAGCGGCTGTCCAGGCTGAATGCGGAGTTGTCCCCCAGCATGAAATAGTGGTCGGGAGGAACGATATAATCCTCTTCCGCGCCAAAGAGTCTGTAATCACCCATGGTGCTCAGGTGTCCCTGATAGCCTCCTTTGCCGGAGTAAAGTTTTTCAGTCCGGGGGGCAAGTTCCCGGATCTTCACAAACGCTTCTCTTCCTGCGGGTTTCACATAGAGCTGATTCTCTTTTAGCCGCACCGTATCCCCGGGGAGCGCCACAAGGCGTTTCACATAGTAGAATCCCGATGAAGCGCTCAAAGGCTCCCCGCCCACGGTCAGATCATCGGTGGTGAAGATCATCACTTCGCCCCGCTGAGGTTCTTTCAGGTAGATGGAAAAGCGCTCCACAAAAAGGTGGTCGCCCAAGGAAAGGAAACCGTCGGTTTTGACCTCTCCTGCCCGGCAGGGAAGGCCCTCTTCAAGTCCGGAGTACTCCATCACTTTCTGAGGTGCTCCGGGGAGCGCATAGACTTTGCCGCCGATGGAAAATGTCACATTATCGGCAAAAAGAGAGTTGTTGTATTTGAGAAACTTCACCTCCCCTGAATCTTTCACCTCAAGCCGGGCGCGGCGGGCGGAAAAGAGAGCATAGTTGAGAAAACCGGGGAGATTTTTACCCAGAGGAGTGGACTCCATGAAGTGGATCCCGTAAAGGGTGGGCTGCATGGAGCCTGTGGGGATCTTGAAAGGCTGAAAAAACAATCCTCTGATGCCGAAAGCCACGGCCCCCACAACGATCAGCAGATCAAGGAGATTCCGGATCCAGGAGTAAGGTTTGACGATCCGGAGCATCTTCTCTTCGGCGATAGCGGCGGCGCTTTTCAGCTCTTTGGGATCCGAGGCGGCAAATTCAGCGATGAGGGCGTCAAACGCCTGACGTTTTTCGGGGGTGAGCAGATCGTCTTCGGCATGACGCCGCGCCTTGAACTCGTCAAGCAGTTTGCGTTTTTTCCGTTTGATAAAAAATGTGAACATGTTGTTTTTGATCCGTTGAAAACTCAATTTGATTTTTATTTGCACTTTTCTGCGACACGCTCCAGAAAGAGCGCCGCCGCGCCCGGAACGGCAATGGCGGAGGCGGCTTTCCGGCGGGCATCCCCTGCGGCGGGGTCATCCAGATACTTTCTGATGATGCTGTACGCTTTTTCCGGAGTCAGCTCCCTGTCGCAGACCATTTCAGCGGCGCCGGAGTCAACACAGTACCGGGCATTGTCGGTCTGGTGATCCTCGGCGGCGTAGGGATAGGGGATCAGCACCGCATTTTTCCCGAAAAGCAGCAGTTCCGCCGCAGCAGAGCCGCCGGAACGGGAAAAGACCAGATCGGCGCTGCCCAGAAAGAGTTCCATGTGAGGGGATCCTTCAAGGAGCAGCAGGGGGAATCCGGCTCCTTCGTAAAGTTTTGCCGTTTCCTCAAGTTTCCCTTTTCCTGTCAGGTGGAGAACCTGGAATTTACCTCCACTGATTTTTTTCAGAGCCGGAGGCAGAGCGTTGTTGATGGTCGCGGCGCCCTGACTGCCGCCGAAAATCAGTATGGTGAAAAGCTCCGGCAGAAGTTTTGAACCGTACTTTTCATTGAGTCCGGCAACGGCCTCTGCCCGTGTGATCCCCCGGCACTCCTCCAGTTCCGGACGCAAAGGCATACCGGTGCAGAGAACTTCACAGCGGCAGGACTCTTTATTGACCGCCGGGAACGCCGTCCCCATGAATACAGCAAAACGGCTCAACATTCTGTTCGCCTTGCCGATACGGGCGTTCCCGTCATGAAGAAAGATGGGCACAAAGAGGATCCCCGCCGCCAGCGCCGCAGGAGCTGAAGCAAAAGAGCCCATGAGAATGATATATTGAGGACGGCGGAAGAGAAAAAGGAAAAAACATTGGATGAATCCCCCCAGAAGCCCCAGCAGAAACCGGATCATCCGCAGCGGATTCTTCCCCGGACTGGGCATCCGGGGCAGTATGGCGGCGTCGATGCCGAACTCCGCCCCCTGCCGGCTCTGGGCAGCAGAGTTGACGCCCGAAAGCAGCAGACGCACAGCAGCGCCTCTTTTTTTAAGTTCACGGGCAAGAGTGAGTCCGGGGAAAAAGTGTCCCCCTGTTCCGCCGCAGCTGATATACACACGGTTTTTCATTATTTTTTTCTCCTGAATTTGCTTCTGACCGACTCCAGAAAAGCGTCGCTGTATCCGGGGCGGAGCGTTTCCATCGCCACTGAAAGCAAGAGGAACACGGCGATGATGGAACTCATTACATTACTGCCCCCGTAACTGATGAAAGGGGCGGGCATCCCTTTGGTGGGGGCGCTGCCTGAGATCACCGCCAGATTGATGGTCGCCTGAAGCTGGACCGCCATAGCCAGTCCGAATGCCAGAAGCATCCCCAGTTTGGAACGCGCCCCGATGGCGATACGCACAGCAAAAAATCCCCACAGCAGATAGAGGAGCAGCACCAGCCAGATGGCGACAAGTCCCAGTTCTTCCCCCACCACCGCAAGAATGAAGTCCGTATGCTGTTCGGGGAGATAACGGGTTTTGAGGCGGCTTTTCCCGAAACCAAGCCCCAGCCATCCGCCTGAGCCGAGGGCCATGAGTGAACGTATAAGCTGATAGCTCTCCCCCTGCTGATCCCGGGTGGGGTCAAAGATGGCCATGACCCGGGAAAGGCGTTCCGGATTGGTGATGATCTGCCAGGCAAAGTAGGCAATTGCCGCCGCTCCCCCCAGAATAGCGTAGCGCAGGTAAAGTCCCCCTGCCACCATGATGGTCCCCGCCGTGGCAAGAACAAGGAGAAAGGTCCCCATATCTATTCCTGCCCATATAACTCCGCATGTGACAACGATGTAGAAACAAAGGGGGATCAATCCGTTCACATGCCGGAGCCGGGAAAAAAAGCGGGAAAAATAGGTGCAGTACCCTGCCACAAAAAGACAGACGGCGATCTTGGTCAGCTCCGAGGGCTGAATGGACATATCCCCCAGAACCGGCAGAGTGAGTTTGATCCATCTCCGGGCGCCGTTGACGGGATCAAAGAAAAGCGCCGCCACAAGCATTCCCCAGCAGAGGAGCAGCAGCAATCCCCGGGCGCGGCAGATACGCTGATATCCCATGACAAACACAGTCGTTCCGCAGGTGATCCCGGCCATGATCCAGATCAGCTGTTTCTTGAAAAAGCTGATACCGCTGGTGGTGAAACTTGCCGAATAGAGCATGGTCAGCCCGAAAGAGAGCAGCAGAATGGTAATGACAATCAACCCCAGAGCGCTGACGGCGCTGTCGGGGAGTTTTTCTTCCGCCCCTGGGAGCGGGGCGGCGTGGGTGTCAGAGTGCAGACGCAGGGGCATGGTCACACTGCTTTCAGCCGATGACGGCTTCTGTTCCGCGGGGGAGTTTTTCCAGCTTCAGCTCTTTTGCAAGCTGCACGGCGTCTTCATCATCAAAGACTTTCCGGGGGGAAAGTTCTATTTTGACATTCTCTTCCACAGTGACGCCTGCGGCGCGGAGACGGCGCAGATCCCGCGCGATGAGCATTTCGCGGCAGCTTTCCACGGAGTCGACACCGGTGGGATTCTTGGTGGGGGCGAACATTTCAGCGCGATCCCCTTCAAGAACGAGGGTCTTGCCCGCCAGCGCCAGAGCGTCAAAGATGAAGGACTCAAGTTTAACACCGTTGGGTGCTTCAGGTTTGGGTTCGGCGATGGTGGGGATCTTTTTATCCGCCCGGTGCCAGGGGAGTTCCAGTTTCCCTGCGGCGGTGAGTTTTTCCACAAAGGCGCGGCTGATCACATGGATGGCGGGACTGCCTGAGATAAAGCGCAAAGAACCGTCGGGGTTCCGGGACTCCGCCAGTTCAGCAGGCAGATCGCTGTATTCAATGATCTCAAGGTGACCGCCTGTGACGCAGAAGTTCCCCAGTTTCTCAAAAGGATTGGTCTTGGCGAGCATGATGGCGCTCATGTCTGCCTCTTCAAGGGCGTGCATACCGATGAAAAGGGGATTCACCACCGGAACAAGGGGGTTGTCCACCTGGAAATAAGAGATGTATTCCACGCCGTCTTTCTTCATCTGTTCCAGAGCGCCGGACTTTCTGAGGGCAAGGAGCGTGCCGCCGTGTCCGTCAGGAGAGAGGGCGAGGGAGTCAGGGGAGCTCAGCAGCAGTTTGCCGTCATAACCGATGGCAGGCATGGTGCCCTGAGTGAAGAAAAAGAGTTGATCCTTGCGGAGTCCCAGATAATCTCTTTCCCTGAAAAAGTTTTCCGTTGCCTCCCGGTTGAGGGCGCTGGTCATCACATACCAGCGGATGGGGGCACCGAACTTCTCTTCGGCGCGGGCGATGCTCTGGGCAAAGTATTCAAAAAGGGTGCGTCCGGAAACAGGACCGATGGGGTAAGTTCCCTTGGGGGCGTCAAAGCCCAGACGGGTCCCCTGACCGCCGGCGACGGTGAGACAGGCGGCCTTGCCGGATTTGAGGATCTCAACACCCAGAGCTTCTGCCTGAGCTTTTTTCTCTTCCTCACTTCTGTTCCGGGGAACGAGGGGGAAATAGGGGGCAGGCTGAAGATCTTCTGGGATGGTCATGGCGTTTTTGTTGACCACATAGCGTTCAATAAGTCCGGGGAGGGACTCCCAGTCAATTGCTTCAAGCTGCTTTGCAAGAAGAGGGGATGAGGCGTATTCAAGAAGATGTGACTGACCCGCCTTTTCAATGGCGGCACGGAGTTCCGGAGCAAGATTCATTATTTTTGACCCTTATTGTGAAGATATTGTTGTTTGCCTTATAATATGACCCGACTCCGGGAAATTTTCAAGGTGCTTTCAATGATTTTTTTCAAATTGACTTGAATAGAAGGCTCCCTTGTGTTAAATTATATAGCGTAATAATGTATTGTAATCAACAAAAGGGTCTTTTTTATGAAATATGAAGCCGTGATCGGTCTGGAAGTTCACGTTCAAGTCAGAACCAAGAGCAAGATGTTCTGCTCCTGCGCCAATGTTTACGGCGCTGAACCCAATACGCTGGTGTGTCCTGTGTGCCTGGGGTATCCCGGTGCGCTGCCCGTCCCCAACCATGAGGCGATCCGCGCCGCTGTCCGCGCCGGACTTCTCACCGGATGCACCATCGCCAAATACAGCAAATTTGACCGCAAGAGCTACTTCTACCCCGATCTTGCCAAGGATTACCAGATCTCCCAGTTTGATCTGCCTTTCTGCGTCAAGGGCAAACTCCACCTTTCAGGCACCGGATTTTCCGGCGCTGAGATCCCCCCGCACGAGGTGGGCATCACCCGTATCCATCTGGAGGAAGACCCCGCCAAACTGACCCATTTCGGAGCCATCAGCGGCGCCGACTTCAACCGTTCCGGCGTTCCTCTGCTTGAGATCGTGGGTGAACCCGATCTGCGTTCCGCCGACGAAGCCTACGCCTATCTGACCAAACTCAAAGAGATCATGCGCTACGGCGGCATCAGCGACTGCGACATGGAAAAAGGTCAGATGCGCTGCGATGTGAACATCTCTCTGCGCCCCGTCGGAACTGAAAAGTTCGGAACCCGCGTGGAGCTGAAGAACCTGAACAGTTTCCGCGCCGTCCACCGTGCCATTGAGTACGAAATCGACCGCCAGACCGAAGAACTCAACGCCGGAAGAGAACTCCATCAGGAGACCCGCGGCTGGGATGATGAAGCAGGCGAAAGCACTGTGCTGCGCTCCAAGGAATCCGCCCACGACTACCGCTATTTCCCCGATCCCGACCTGCTGCCTGTGACCCTCAGCGATGAGGAAATAGAAGAGATCAGAAAGACGCTCCCTGAGATGCCCGACGCCATGCGCGAAAGGTTCCAGAAAGAGTATCAGCTCACCGCCTATGATGCCGACGTCATCGTCGCCGACCGGGATCTTGCCCCCTGGTTCGACAAAGCCGCCGCAAAGGCGAAGAACCCCAAACTGGTGGCAAACTGGCTTATTTCCGAACTGATGCGTGAACTTGCCAACGCAAAGATCACCATTGACCAGTGCAAGATCACTCCTGAAAATCTGGCTGCCCTTACCGATATCATCGGCGGCGGCGCCATCAGCGGCAAACAGGGCAAAGAGGTCTTTGCCGAAATGTTCGCTTCAGGAGAAGCCCCCGCGAAGATCGTTGAAGCCAAAGGCATGTCCCAGGTCAGCGATTCAGGCGCCATTGCCGGATTCGTTGCCGAAGCCATCGCCGCCAACCCCAAGCCTGTGGAGGAATTCAAGGCGGGGAACGGCAAAGCTCTTCAGTTCCTGGTGGGTCAGGTGATGAAGATCAGCCGGGGAAAAGCCAATCCCCAGATGGCTGTGGCAGAGCTGAAAAAACAGCTTCAGTAAAAGGAAAAATGTTTCTTTATGAGTGTTGAGATCACATCAACGCCGGTGATTGTGCTTTCCAAGACTCCTTACCGGGAGTCCTCTCTCATCGTGGTGGGGATCTCCCCTGATTACGGGAAGCTCTCTCTGGTCTGCAACGGCGCCCAGAAGATCGGCGGCACGAACTTCGTGACGGTGGATCTTTTCAGAGAGCTTTCGGTGGAGTTCACTGAAAGCAAGTCCTCTCTCAAAAACGCCCGGGAAACAGAGATCCTCTCAGCCAATGACAAACTGCCGGAAAATCCGGTGAATTTCCGTCTTGCGGGGAAGATGGCGGCATTTCTTCTTGCCAACATCAAAGAGGATCTCCCCATGCCCTATACATACGACTCTTTCAGTTCAGTCTTGCAGCACCTGAGCGGCGCAGTTCCCGGGGAGCAGCGGTGGACACCTGTCCAGTGCGCGGTGGTCCTCAAGACGGCGTTTCTCTGTGAAAACGGACTTCTCCCCCAGAGCAGCGACGAAAGAAGCTCCGCCTTTCTGGAAAATGTGGTGGCGGCAGGGATCGACAACAGCGCCCTGCCCAAATGTCCCGCCGACTACTGGGCAAAGCTCAATGAGTGGCTGGGAACGGTTATTGACATCAACGGATTGAGGAAACAATGAGATATTTTACTGTATTACTGCTTTTCTTTCTGCTGGCAACTGCCGGATGCACCCCCAGATATGTGGATGTGCGGGGCGAAAAGTTTGAAATGATCAGCGAAAGAGAGGAAAAAGAACTTGTTGAACATGCCCGGCTTTCCATGAAAACCATTTCAAAAAAGCTGCCTCCTCAGGATATGAAGATCATTGACTCCCAGGCGCCTGAAGTGCGTTTCATCTATTCAGGCGACCGCTACGGCAGAGCCATTGTGCGCTGGCAATTTCCCCGTTACGAAGCGGGCGTGGATTATGAAGGTCAACTGATGACCGAATATATGACATCCACAGTTTTCACCCGGGAAAAACTGCCCGAAGTCGTGGACTTCAGACGGCGGACTCCCAGGCGCAGTGCCCTTCCCGGCAAAAAGGGAAGGTAAACTCAATATAAAACCCAAGGAGATGTAAAAATGAAATTTATCCTCCGTGCAGCCGCCCTGATCCTTCTGGCAGCGGGAATACTCCTTCCCCTTGCCGGATGTCACGATCACCACAGGCCCCGCCGCCATGCGCCGCCGCCGCCGAAGCACCGTTACAGACCGGCTCCGCCCCCGAAACGTTACAGAACGGCTCCGCCCCTGAAACGTTTCAAACCGGCTCCCCCGCCGCGCCATCACAAGCCCGACCCCAAGCCGCCCCGCCGCTGACCGGAGCTTTCTTCTCTGCCTTTGAAATAATTTCAGCAGAGAAGAGCCAAACAAAAAGGCTGCTGTAAAACATAAAAAGTTTGCAGCAGCCCCTTTTTTTCTTGATTTTTCTCTGTTTTTTCTGAAAAACGCCTTGACTTTTTAAATAACCGGTGTATATTAAGAAACATAACGAGGCGTGGTAGCCAAACGGTCAGGCAGCGGTCTGCAAAATCGCGTAAATCGGTTCAACTCCGATCCACGCCTCCATTTTTTTGTCCTGATTTCAAGAAACGCAGGTTTTTCCATATATCAATGCCCTTTGAATATTGAACACTGAGGAGAAAGAAGCAATGTTTGAAATGGTGGATCCCCTTCCCGGAGCTCTCAAGCTCAAGATGCCCCGCTTTGTCATCGCATGGACCATTGTTGATCTGGTCATGAGCGCCCTGCGTACTCTGGAACTTCCCTTTGTCATTGCCGCCCTCTTTCTGCTGGGGCGCTGCGAAACGCCTCAGAATGAACTCTGCATCTCAGGCTGCCGTCTTATCCTCTGGCTTGAATTTTCCTCTGTCATCGCCATCGGTCTGGCAGGACTCACAGGCAATATCGCCATGCTCTGCCGCCGCCACTGGGCGCAATATGTCTGCTTTATCTCTTCAGTGCTGACACTGACAAGTTTCGGCATTCTGGTGTGGCAGGCGCTGATTTTCTTCAAAGGCAGTTCCATTCTTGTTTTCAGCATTGCCATTATTGCTGTAACGGTTTTCATCATGCTCCGCACAGCGCTGCTGGTCTTCAATCTGCTTTCTCTTTTCAAAGCGCGTCTTTTTTTCAGAGAGCGTGACGGTTACTGAGAGAAGTTCTGAAAACAGAAGAAGCCGGGAAGAGTTGATTTCTTTCCGGCTTTTTTCATGGCGTCTTCACCCCTTTTTTTGACTTTTTTACGGCTTTTTCCTTGTTTATTTGCACTTTATGATGTACATTATATATAAAGTATGCAAAAAGACAATCCAACTCAAGGAGTAAAGATCGTGAGCAGTAAATACGACACTTACAACAATCCTCTCACCGGACGCTATGCCGGTAAAGAGATGAGCCGCATCTGGTCCCCCCAGTACAAGCACTCCACCTGGCGCCGCCTCTGGCTCGCCCTTGCCGAAAATGAAAAGGCTCTGGGACTGCCGGTGACAGATGAACAGATCTCCGAACTTTCCAACCATCTTGAGGATATCGACTTTGACCGGGTCGCCGAAATTGAAAAAGAGCTCCGTCACGATGTGATGAGCCATATCCGCGCCCTGAGCGAAATCGCTCCTGCCGCCGCCCCCATCATCCATCTGGGCGCCACCAGCTGCTATGTGACCGACAACACCGAACTCATCCAGCAGCGTGAATCCCTCAAAGTCATCAAGGGCAAACTCCTGCTGCTGATTGAAAAACTGGCGGCTTTCTGTGACGAATATAAAGCGCTCCCCACTCTGGGTTTCACCCACTTCCAGCCCGCCCAGCTCACCACTGTGGGCAAACGCTTCGCCCTCTATCTTCAGGACTTTGTCCTTGACCTTGAAAAGGTGGAACGCCAGATTGAAGAGATCCCCTTCCGCAGCGTCAAGGGAACCACCGGAACTCAGGCAAGTTTCCTTGAACTCTTTGACGGCGACCACGCAAAATGCCGCCAGCTGGAAAAGAATGTGGCAAAAACCATGGGGTTTGACAAAGTGGTCTTTCTTTCCGGACAGACCTACACCCGCAAAATTGATTACTTTGTTTTGAGCATCCTTTCAGGGATCGCCCAGTCCGCAAGCAAGATGGCGACCGATGTCCGTCTCCTTGCCAGCATGAAAGAGATTGAGGAACCCTTCGGCAAAAGTCAGGTGGGTTCCAGCGCCATGGCGTACAAGCGCAACCCCATGCGGAGTGAACGTGTCTGCTCCCTCGCCCGCTATGTCATGAGCCTGCCCCCCAACGCTGCCATGACCGAAGCCACCCAGTGGTTTGAGCGTACCCTTGACGACTCCGCCAACCGCCGCATCTCTCTGCCCGAAGCCTTCCTCGCCACCGACGTGGTGCTGGCAGTGCTTATTGACATCGCCTCCGGATTCCAGGTGTGGCCCAAGGTCATTGAGCGCCATGTGAAAGCGGAACTCCCCTTCATGGCAACCGAAAACCTCCTTATGGAAGCCGTCAAACGGGGCGGCGACCGCCAGAAGCTCCACGAAGTGATCCGCGAACACTCCATGGAGGCCGCCAAGGTGGTCAAAGCCGAAGGCAAAGACAACGATCTTCTTGAGCGTCTGAAAAATGATCCTGCCTTTGCATCTGTGAAAGATGACTTTGACACCATCGTCAACCCCGCAAAGTTCGTGGGACGCGCTCCCGAACAGGTGGCAGACTTCCTTGCCGAAGTGGTCAACCCCATCCTTGAGGCCAACGCTGAACTCCTCAAAGGCGGCGTGGCTGTTGACAAGGTCAATGTCTGAGTTTTTTGTAAAAAGCAGTTCTGACAAAATAAGTTTAAATAATCAATTTCCGAGGTAAAAAAATGGCTTTTCTTGATGACCGTTATCTCATCACCAACGCCCCCGGTATGAAGATCTTTGACACTGTGAAAGATCTGCCCGTGGTGGACCCCCATAACCATGCCAATGTGAAAGAGATCGCTGACAACAACTGTTACAGCGACGACTGGCAGCTCTTCGCTGCCACCGACCACTATGTGTGGGAGATCATGCGTAAACGGGGCGTGCCGGAGTCTCTGATCACCGGCAAAACCGCCTCCCCCAAAGAAAAATTCCTGGCTCTTGCCAAGGTCTTCCCCGAATTTGCGGGCAACGCCGTCTATGAGTGGATCCACCTTGACCTGAAGCGCTACTTCGGAATTGAAGAGCTGCTCAGCGAAAAGACCGGCGAAAAGATCTACAACGCCGTCAATGAGAAACTTGCCACCGACGCCTACCGTCCCCAGGCACTCCTGACCGGTCCCCTGAACGTGGAGGCCATGTGCTCCACCGATGACCTTATCGACACCCTTGAAGATCACGACCGCGCCAACGCCGCTTTCGGCAAGGTGCTGGTGCGTCCCACCTGGCGTCCCGACAAGGGTATGAAGATCTTCGCCGCCGACTGGAGAAGCTACATGGGCAAGATCGAAGAGCGTTTCGGCGTGAAGCTCAACTGCCTGCAAGATCTCTTTGATGTGGTGAAGCGTTCCCATGACTACTTTGCCGAACGCAACTGCGTGGCAAGTGACCACGGCATCGAGATCCCCCTGCGGGGCGACTACGAATACGCCGATGCCAACAAGGTTTTCCAGAAAGCCATGGCAGGCGCTGCTCTCACCAATGACGAAATGAACTGCTACATGGGAGCGTTCCTCACCGAATGCGCCAGACTCAACAGCGAAACCGGCTGGGTCACCCAGCTCCATCTGGGTGCTGTCCGCGACGTCCGCAAGAGTCTCTTTGATACCATGGGTCCCGATGTGGGCGGCGACATCAGCAACCACTATCTGGATTACGCCCCCGCTCTCTGCAACTTCCTGAACCAGTTTGACGACAAGCTGAAAGTCGTGCTCTACTGTCTGGATCAGGGACATCAGGCCACTCTCGCCACCATTTCCAGAGCCTTCGGCGCCAAACTCTCTCTGGGTTCCGCCTGGTGGCTCTGCGACACCCCCATCGGTATGCGCCGCCAGCTTGAGTACATCGGCGCCGTGGATACGCTGATGAACTTCGCAGGAATGGTTTCCGACAGCCGCAAACTCCTGAGCTACGGCTCCCGCTTTGAAATGTTCCGCCGGGTCCTCTCTGATGTCCTCGGCGACATGGTCGGCAGGGGTCAGATGCCCGAAGAGATCGCCTTCAACATTGCACGTTCCATCGCTTACGACGGAACCAAGAAATTCTGGAACTTCTGATTATGGCTAAAAGTGAACTTTACAAGAACGCCGGGGTGGATATCGACCTTGCCACCGATCTTCTCAAAGATGTGAAACCTCTTCTGGCTGCCACCCGCAGACCCGAAATGCTCGCCCCCGTGGGCGGTTTCGGCGGATTATTCCAGATCGATCTGAGCAAGTACAAAGAGCCTGTCATGGTTTCCAGTATCGACGGCGTGGGTACCAAACTTATGGTCGCCATGATGATGGAAAAATATGACACGGTGGGTTACGACATCGTGAACCACTGTATCAACGATATCGCCGTTCAGGGTGCTGAGCCGGTCTACTTCATGGACTACATCGGCATCGGCAAGCTGCGTTCACCTCTCTATGAGCAGGTCCTCGCCGGTATCGCCAACGCCTGCAAAGCCGCCAACTGCGCGGTGCTTGGGGGCGAAACCGCTGAAATGCCCGGCATGTACGGCAATGACTTTGACCTGGTGGGTGTCATCACCGGTATCATTGAAAAATCCAAGATCATCACCGGCGAAAAGATCGCTCCCGGACACGTTGCCGTGGGTATCAACTCCAACGGACTCCACACCAACGGCTTCAGCCTTGCCCGCAAGATCCT
>JAGBWB010000271.1 GCA_017629975.1 Lentisphaeria bacterium | reverse complement strand
TCCGGTGGTTTTCCGGGAAAAAGCCTTGTTACTTCTTTTTCACAGGATAGGTGAACTTGGGGTCAACGGTATACTTTTTCAAGTCAGAATCGCTTTTGCGGAGTTCCGTGATGATGATCTTGGCAATGAGTTCGGCGCCCGCTTTGTTGGTGTGAGAGCCGTCCATCTTGCCGGTGCCCCGGAGACAGTAAAGTTCGCCTGCCGCCTTTTCGCCCATGGCTTCATAGATCATGCGCTGATTCTCAGCCAGCTCAAGGCAGGGCAGCCCCAGCTCTTTGGCAACTTCGCGCATGGCCTGACAGTAAGGGACTCTGCCTTTGACAAAGGGACCGTGCTTGAAGAAAACGATCTTGTTCTCTTTGGTACGGGCAAGAGCCTGGTTGAGGGTCACAAATATCATCTTTGCGCCGATGGCTTTGGCGTCAGCGGCAAAACGGCGCAGATCCCTTTTGTAGGTGGGGATATCTGTGGACTGCTTCTTGGGAGGGGTGTTATTGGCTCCCAGAGTCATGAAAATATAATCCGGTTTGGATTTCAGCAGTTTTGCCCAGTCTCCTCTTTCAATAAAACTCTTTGTGCTTCTGCCGCTGATGGCGAAGTTCAGGACCTTCACATTTGAAGTGAAATAGTTCCCGATAAACTCTCCCCAGCCGTAGATGAACTTCTCTTCCATACTCTTGTCAGCTTTGACCTTTGCCATCTCTTTCGGGCGGAGTCCGGGATAACCCTGACAGGCGGAACTCCCCGCCAGAGCGATTTTGATCTGCGCCGGAGCGGCGCTCAGAGCAAAAGCTCCCAGAAGAGCGGTAAAAAGACACATTTTCAACATTTTCATTTTTTTCAGACCTTTCTTTATTTTGTAAGAGTGAGATGTGTCTTATAATCTAACATTAAATTTCAATTTTTGCAAGCCGCAGTTATAAAAATTATTTATTTTATAAGACTCTACTTGTAAATCCGTTCAATTGCGTCTATATTAACAGATGTACTTATTCATCAAAACTTACACCCCAAAAAGGAAAATTTTATGAAAAAAACACTTTTTCTCCTCATGACAGCGGCGGCGGTATTTACAGTTTCCGCCGCTCCCCAGGCGGGCAGCACCCGCTTCAACCCCAAAGCGGTAAGTCCCCGCTACGCCAAAGTGGGGAAGACGCCTCTCCACACTCTTGCTCAGAAGGGCAAGGCACAGTGCGAGATCGTTCTGCCTGCCCAGAGCATTCCTGCGGTGCGTTTTGCCGCTGCCGAGCTGAAGAGCTTTCTTGAAAAGATCATCGGCAGCAAGGTCCCTGTGGTTCCCGCTCCCACCGGCAAGGGAACCGCCTTTCTGCTGGGCGCCTATGGTGCAAAGAGCATCAACTTTGATCTGAACACCATTGACCGTGACGGATTCATCATCAAAAGCTCCGGCAAAAACATCATCATCGCCGGAACCGATGACCCCAAGGCGCGTCCTGAAAAGCGTCTGGAAACCTATGAGCGGGGAACCCTCAACGGTGTCTACGAATTTCTGGAGCGTTTCGGCGGAGTCCGTTTCTACTTCCCCGGCGAAATGGGAACCATCGTTCCCCGGAAAGCTGACTGGAAGACCGGTTCCATCGACATTGCCGACCGTCCTGACAGCCAGTACCGCCGCACCTACTGCGTCAATGTGAAAGCCCTGGGCGTCAGCGACAAGCTCATCACTCCCGGAAACATGAAAGAGGCCGATCTGAAGCGTCTTTCTGCCATGCGTATCAGAGAGAGCACGCTCCACATCCCCAACTGCCACGGACTCAGAGGACTTCAGCTTGTGAAGCGCTACGCCAAGACCAAGCCTGAATTTTTCGCCCTGCGCGCCGACGGCACCCGCCACGACGGATCACGGGTCATCCGCAAAGATGACGCCGACGGACAGCTCTGTTTCACCAACGACGAACTCAAAGAGATCGTCTATGAAGACGCCAAAGCCTACTTCACCGGCAAGGCGGCGACGACCCGGAACATCAGCCAGTGGAGCAGAAATTTCTTCTCCGGCCCCTTCTTCAACATCATGCCCAACGACGCCCTCTATCCCTGCCGCTGCGCCAAATGCGTGAAAGTGCGCCGTGACAAAGATCCCAAAGCCACCGCCGCCCAGAAGCGTCAGGCCACCAGCGATCACATCTGGAAGTTCAAAGCCGACATCGCCCGCCGGCTTCAGAAAGAGGGCATCCCCGGTTACTGCACCATGATGGCATACAGCAGCCACAAACCCATTCCCTCCTTTGATCTCTGCTCCAACATCGTCGTCATGCTGGCTATGACCGGTCCCTGGAAAGAGTGCAACCCCGCCCAGGCCCAGGGGATCGAACTCCTGAAAGCATGGCAGAAAAAGCTCAACGCCAAGACCTATCTGTGGACTTACACCACCAAGATCGGCAACGGTCTGCCCTATGTTCCCTGTTTCACTCCCCGTTCTGTGGGCAGCTTCTTCAAAAAGACGGCTCCTTACAGCTTCGGCGCCTTCCTTGAGGCGGAACTGGACTTCTGGATCTTCAACTCCATGAACTTCTACGTCTTCGGCAAGACCCTCTGGAACACCGATACCGACGTTGACGCCCTTATGAAAGAGCACTTCCAGCTCATGTACGGCCCCGCCGCAAAGGAGATGGAGGAGTTCTACGACACCATTGAACGCCACTGGGTCAAAGACGTCATGGCAAACATCAGAGAGACCCCCGTGGGACCCCAGGCGGTGCTGCCTTCGCAGTTTGACCTCTGGAACAAGATCTACGGTCCCGCCGAGATCAAGCGCATTGAAGCTCTCTTTGACCGCGCCGAAAAGGTGAGCGCCAAAGATGCCATGGCGAACAAGCGCGTGAAGTTCATGCGTCAAGAGCTGTGGGGACCTGTCCTGCGGGGCATGAAGCAGTTCCACAAGCAGAACAACGACCGCTCCGCCTGGAACGTTTACCTCAACCCTGTCACCTCCCCCGTCACCATTGACGGCAAACTCAACGACGCCGCCTGGAAAAAAGCGGAAACCATCTGGATGATCCCTGTCAAAGGCGATGTGGCTGAAGTCCACACCCGGGTGAAGCTCCTCAGCGACAAAGATTACTTCTACTTCGGTTTTGAGAACGATGAACCCCTTACCGCCAATATGCTCTGCGCCCCCCGCAAGCGGGATGAGATCAACATGTGGCAGGACAATCTGGTAGAGATCTTCATCTCTGACAAACACACCTCCAAGATCATGTACCAGTTCATGCTCACCAGCCGGGGCGATATGCTGGATCTGCGTAAATCCCCCGGATACCTTGACACCAAATGGAACTGCGCCATGGAATACAAAGCCGGCGTCGTTCCCGGAAAAATGTGGATCGCCGAGGTGAAGATCCCCCGCAAAGCCATGCCTGAGCTCAAAGGAAACAACTTTGTGATCAACTTCACCCGCGGACGGGTCCTGAACACCCCCAAGGCTTACAAGGTCCCCTACTACGCCTGGAGCATCTTCAAAAAACAGCTGGCTGAATACTGCGGCACCGCCATTATCGGAATTCGTCCTGAGACAAAGCCTGTGATCCGTGACGGCAAGTTTGATGTGAAGGTCAGAGGCAACCGTTTCGCCGGAGCCTGGTACACCAACAAAAAGATCTTCATTGATGAAAAGGTCTTCCGCAGCTGCGGAAAATCTGTCCGCATTGAATCTGTGAAAGGCTCTGAGCTGGTGCGCCAGTTCATTCCCAAGGGCGCCATCAAGCCCAACGCCCGCTACCGTTTCTCCTACTTCGTGAAGCTGAAAGATGTGAAGGGCAAAGCAGGAAGTGCCGCCGCAGGATTTTCCACCCAGATCCGTTTCGGGGGCAAAGGCTCCTCCTGGTTCCGTCCCACGAAACAGGCTTTCCAGGGCAGCACCGACTGGCGGCGTCTGGAATATGAATTCACTGCTCCTGCGGATCCCTGCTCAATTGCAAGAGCCTACATTGAGTTCAAGATTTCCGCGAACGCCACCGGAACCGCATGGGTGGATAATGTGGAAATAGTTGAAATTCCCGCAAAATAATATAGTAATGAGGCAATTTCAAAACTCCTCAAAATTGTCAAAGCGCCCTCGCTTCGATCTGATAAAGGGAGCGTTTTCGGCTGTTACCTTGCAGGTAGCAGCCTCAAACTACCCTTTACAGCTCTTTGCGAATGACATCTTTGCCATT
>JAGBWB010000270.1 GCA_017629975.1 Lentisphaeria bacterium | reverse complement strand
GCCCTCCGCTCTGGAAAACCGCCCCATGCGCTTTGAGGAGTTTGAACAGCTGACCGGTGATACCATTTACGTTTCAGCCACTCCCGGGAGCTTTGAACTTGAACGCTCCGGCGACCCTGTGGAGCTTGTGGTGCGTCCCACAGGACTGCCCGATCCTGAAATTGAGATCCGTCCTCTTGAGGGAGAATTGGATGATGTGATTGCAGAGATCCGCGCCTGTGCGGCAAAGAATCAGCGTGTCCTTGTGACCACTCTTACCAAAAAGAGTTCAGAAAGGCTCTCAGATTACCTTTCAGAAGTGGGGATCAACGCCGCTTATCTTCATTCTGAACTGGACGCCTTTGAACGGGTCCGGGTGCTGAAAAAGCTCCGGGAGGGAAGTTGTGACTGTGTCATCGGCATCAATTTGCTCCGCGAAGGTATTGACCTGCCTGAAGTGGCGCTGGTGGCGATCCTTGACGCTGATAAAACAGGTTTCCTGCGTTCAGTGCGTTCTCTGGTCCAGACTGCCGGACGCGCTGCGCGTAATGCGGAAGGAAGAGTTATCCTCTACGCTGATGAAAAGACTCCTGCCATTGAGGAACTCATAGAGCAGACCAATGCAAGGCGTAAGAAACAGCTTGCCTATAACAAGGAGCACAACATCGTTCCCCGGACTATCATCAAAGCTCCCGGCAAGTCCATTGTTGAGATCATCGGCGGCAAAAGCAAAAAGGGCGGCAGGCTCCGGAGCAGCTCCGGTATCGCCGATGCCGTTTTTTCGGTTGAGGGCGACCTCAATCTTGAAAAGCTGGGACTTTCTGAAAGTGAAGGCCGCAAGCTGATCGATGAACTTACCTCTGAAATGCTCAAAGCTGCTGAGGCTCTGGAGTTTGAACGCGCCGCCGATTTGAGAGATCAGATCAAGGCCTTGAAAAAAGAAAAATAAATCTTGTTGAACAAAAGGAGATGCACTGTTATGATGTCACCCGGTGAATTGGTTTTCAGAGTTATTCTGGCTCTTATTTGTCCTCCCATCAGCGTTCTTGGATTGACCAATGTGGGATGCGGGACCGTATTGCTTCTGTGTCTTCTGACTTTCCTTGGATTTCTTCCCGGTCTGGTCGTTGCCATCATACTTATTGTGAAAGAGTACAGCGACTCCGGCAGCGGCAGGATCTGATAAGCTCTTTATTACGGTTCGTAATAGTCCTTGTGTTTGGGGACAATGGCGGGCAGTGTCGGAATCAGCACCAGCAAAATCCCAGCCAGTACGCCGTAAAAGAGAAAGAGAGTCTGATAACTGCAAAGTTCCATATTTCCGAGAGTCCATGCGGGAGCCAGCAGATTGGCACCCAGTACCAGTGCCGTTCCGCTGCGTCCGATGGAAATACCCACATTCTGATAAGTCTGGAGAAATGCCATCGCCATCGTCTTGTTTCCCGGGCGGGCAAGGGCAAGGAGTTCACTGGAATAGTTGCACATAAAGGTGCTGGCGGCGAATGAGTTCATAAAATAGATCGCCCCCGCAATGAAGATGTAGAAAGGCACATTTTTGCTGATAAGGGCAAAAGAGAGGGCCACGGTCACAAAAATAAAATGCACAAGAAGCTCCAGACGCTTCAGCTTAAGGAGCTTTTGAAGCTTTCCGTAGAGAAAATAGCCTGTAATGCTTCCGGCAATGCCCACGGTTGAAAAGATCTGGAGCTTTCCCGCATCCAGTCCGACGTGGTTTTTCAGATAAAGCAGGATCACCGGCACAAGAGACGTATAGGCAATGGAAAGAAGACACACATAAACGGAATAGCTGACCAGCGCGCCGTTGCGGATCGAAATCCCAAGTGTTTTGCGGATATTCAGTTTAAGGTGCTTTTCCTGAGGATTTTCAGGAAAGTACAGCATACAGAACATTCTTCCCAGAATCAGGAGTCCGGTAATGCCGATGACTGTCTGCAGCAGAATGACCGGCGGTTTTTCACCCATAAGTTTGCCGATGGCAAAGAAAAGGACGCCCGCCAGAATGGTGTAGGTGTAACGCATGGTTCCGAAAAAGCTCCCTCTGTCCTGAGGACGCAGAAAGGCGTCCAGCATGGGGTACCAGGTCGCGCCGTAAAGACTTCGCTGGGCGCAGTAAATGAGACATCCGGCAATGACAGCGAACTTCTGATACGGGGCAAAGAGGGGCGCCGCTGCCATCAGGAGATAGCCGCTGCAGCCGATGATGCAGGCAATGCTGGCCGCTTTTTTCATTCCGATCCGGGCCACGCACCAGGCGCAGGGAATCAGAAAAAGCATAGAGCAGATCGCTGAGAAACTTGTAGAAAACATCACTTCATCTTTGGATCCCCCCAGCATAGATATATAAACGATGATAATGGCGCTGCTGTCAAGCATCACCTCTGAAATACATCCGAAGTAACAGGCAAAATAGGCAAGGAGTCTGCCTTTCTTGCGCTCCTGCGGCGTCAGGGTATCGGCAAAATGGCTCATGGAACTTTTTTCCCTTTTGAAATTTTTCCTGAAAATAAGTTGCTTAATATAGTCCAGTGTTGAAAGTATTTCAAGTTTTTTTCTTTTTTCAGAGGGGGGATTCTGGAAAAAAAAGATTATTGTG
>JAGBWB010000269.1 GCA_017629975.1 Lentisphaeria bacterium | reverse complement strand
TATAATATATGCCTGATACAGCAAAATTTCAAAAGAGGAAGGAAAAAAATGTCATATATTGTGATCGCATCTGCCAATGCCCATAAAGTTGAAGAGTACCGTGAGCTGCTGAAAGATCAGGATGTGGATCTTCATTCACTTGCAGATTATCCCGGATTCCCCGGTGTTGAGGAAGACGGAAAAACCTTTACTGAAAATGCTTCCATCAAGGCTGTTGCCGTTTGCAAATATTGTGATGTTCCTGCCTTTGCTGATGACTCCGGACTTGAAGTCATGGCCCTGGACGGCCGCCCCGGGATCCACTCCGCCCGCTATGCTGAAAATGATCCTGCGCGCCGCGCGAAACTTCTGAAAGAGCTGGAGGGCGTCACCGACCGCCGCGCCCGTTTTGTCTGTGTCATCGCCATCGCCATGAATGGCGAAGTCATTGAAACTTTTGAAGGCGAAGTCAAAGGAACCATCCTCACCGAAGAGCGGGGCGAAGGCGGATTCGGCTATGATCCTCTTTTCGTTCCCGACGGCTATGACCAGACCTTTGCTGAAATGCCCCAGGAGCTTAAAAACAAAATCAGCCACCGGGCGGAGGCGTTCCGCAAGGCTATGGAGTTCATTGAAGAACAGATGTCAGTCCTTGACGGCGAATTCTGAAAAAATGAGGTGAAAACATGCCTTCAGATTTTGTCCATCTTCATCTCCACACCCATTACAGTATGCTTGACGGTGCCTGTACCGCTTCAGGACTTGT
Organism: Lentisphaeria bacterium; assembly: GCA_017629975.1. GTDB lineage: Bacteria > Verrucomicrobiota > Lentisphaeria > Victivallales > Victivallaceae > UBA1784. Next base: position 12,141 of record JAGBWB010000269.1, on the reverse strand, counting down.
CAAGCTGGCGACCCAGTACGAAATGCCCGCCATTGCCATTACCGACCACGGTTACATGGGGGGCGTTGAGGAGTTCCACCGCGTTGTGGGAAAAGCCGGCATCAATCCTGTTATCGGCTGCGAAGCCTATGTGGCGCCCGGTTCACGGTTTGACCACAATCCGGCTGTCCCTTTTATAAAGGGATTCCATCTGGTGCTGCTCTGCGAAAATGAAACAGGGTATCACAATCTCTGCAAACTGATTTCAGAAGCCTACCGCACGGGTATCTACTACAAGCCCCGTATGGATAAAGAGCTTCTTACCAAATATCATGAGGGACTTATTGCTCTTTCCGCCTGTATCGCAGGCGAGATCCCCCGGATGCTGCTTGGCGGCTCAGGCGATGATGAAGCAGACTACCATGAACCCGAAGGCGGCGCTCAGGAAGATATGCTCATCTCAATGGAAAGCTCAAGCCAGATCGTCCGTCCTCCCACAGCCATGATGGGCAACTTTGAACGGGCGGAACAGTCTTTGAAAGAGTATCTGGATATCTTCGGCAGAGAGAACTTCTTTATTGAAGTCATGGATCACGGCATGGAACAGGAACGGCAGGCTAACCGGATGCTGGTGGAACTTGCCAAAAAACACGATCTCAAACTGGTTGCCACCAATGACGTGCATTATATGGAAAAAGCAGATGCGGCGGCTCACGATGTCATGCTCTGTATCCAGACCGGTTCCAAACTGGATGATGCCAAACGGTTCCGTTTCCCCTCTCCTGAATTTTATTTTAAGAATGAGCAGGAGATGCGCGAACTTTTTAAAGAGATCCCCGAAGCCATCACCAACACCCGGCTCGTGGCTGAACGCTGCTCCATGAAGTTCCACTATGTGCCTGAGGTCAACCATTATCCGGTCTACAAACTTTCTGACGGAACTGTCCCCGGAAAGGAGTTCCTCAGAAATGTCTGCCTTGACAATATGGAAATGCGCTACGGTTTCGACGGACACGCGGAAACCTACACCGAAGAACAGCAGCAGATCATTGAGCGTATGGATTACGAACTGGGGATCATTGAGCGAACCGGATTCGTCAGTTACTTTCTGGTGGTCTCGGACTTTATCGCCCACGCCAAGAGGCAGGGGGTCCCTGTCGGTCCCGGACGCGGTTCCGGTGCCGGAAGTCTGGTGGCGTACCTGACGCTTATTACTGACATCGACCCTCTGGAATACGGACTGCTCTTTGAGCGGTTCCTCAACCCTGAACGCGTCAGTCCGCCTGACTTTGATATTGACTTCTGCGAAAAAAGACGCAGCGAAGTGATCGACTATGTCCGCGACAAATACGGACACGAAAGTGTCGCTCAGATCTCAACCTACGGACAGCTCAAGGCAAAGGCTGTGGTCAAAGACGTTGCCCGGGTCATGGGCAAAGACTTTGAGTTCGGTAATAAGCTGACCAAGATGATTCCCGACGATGCCAAGATGACTCTTGCCAAAGCTGTTGAAGAAAATAAAGAACTGGCAGAACTCCTGGAAAAAGATCCCGAAGTGAAGAAAGTCTGGGACTATGCCAAGGTGCTTGAGGGATTGAACCGCCAGCCGGGGATCCATGCCGCAGGCGTTATCATCGGCGACCAGGAGCTTGATAATCTGGTTCCCCTTGCCCGGAGTGCTCAAGGGGGTATGGTGGTGGAGTTCACCGCTGTTCCCTGCGAACAGCAGGGACTGCTCAAGATGGACTTCCTCGGTTTGCGTACTTTGACCATCATCCGCAACGCCCTTGATCATATCAAGGAAAATCAGGGCATTGACATTGACATGTCCAAAGTGCCGCTGGATGATGAAACCACATTTGAAATGCTCAGAAGAGGCGATACCATCGCTGTGTTCCAGCTTGAATCCGGCGGTATGCGGAATTTGTGCCGTACCTTCGGTGTGGAAACTGTGAAACACCTCATCGCTCTGGTGGCGATCTACCGCCCCGGACCCATGCAGTTCATTCCCACCTTTATCGCCCGTAAAAAAGGTGAAGAAGAGATCATCTACGACCATCCCAAGATGGAGCAGTATCTGAAAGAGACTTACGGCATCATGCTCTATCAGGAGCAGATCATGCAGGTCGTGCAGGTTCTTGCCGGATTCTCTCTGGGCGGTGCCGACATTCTCCGCCGTGCTATCGGTAAGAAAAAGATGGATGTCCTGATGGATCAGAAGGCAAAATTCATCGCCGGATGTGCCAATCACAGCGGCATTTCTGAGGAACTTGCTGAAACCATCTGGTCAAAAATCGAATTGTTTGCAGGTTACGGATTCAATAAATCCCACTCCGCCGCCTACGGCGTCGTTTCTTATCACACCGCCTATCTCAAAGCCAATTACCCGGTTGAGTTCATGGCGGCGGTGCTGACCAGCGAACTTGAAAATGCTGAAAAGATCGCTTTCCTTATTTCCGCCTGCCGTGAGATGGGTATTTCCATTCTGCCGCCGGATGTGAATTCAAGCGGTATCAGCTTTTCTGTTGACGGTCCCAATATCCGTTTCGGTCTGGGAGCCATCAAGGGAATGGGTGAGGGCGCCGCAGGAAAAATCATTGAAAGCCGCAAGAAAGAGGGCAAGTTCAAAAACTTCCTTGACTTCTGCGAGCGCTGCGGCTCCGAACTCAACTCCCGCATGATCGAACACCTGACCCGGGCGGGAGCATTGGACTCTCTGGGGCTGAAACGCTCTCAGGTCCTTGCTGTTGCCGACAAGATGATCGCCTATGCCGCGGAACGCGCCCGGGACAAGGCTGTGGGGCAGGGATCCCTTTTTGATGCCTTTGAGGATGACGATAACAAAGAAGATATGGGATTTTCCATTCCCATCCCCGAACTGCCTGAGTTTGCGTGGGAAGATATCCTCAAGAGCGAAAAAGAGCTGTTGGGATTTTATGTTTCCGGACATCCTCTTGACGCCTGGAGCGCTCTTCTCAAATCCTGCGCCACCATTCCCATCCGTGAGATCGATGAGATCAGCGACGGCGAAATGATCCGTCTGACAGGCATGATCAACGGCTGTGAGTTCAAATTTTCCAAGAACTCCGGGAAACAGTTCTGCGTACTCCACCTTGAGGACCTTGATGCCCGGTGCGAGTGCATGATCTATGAACGCGGCCTCAACAAGATCACTGAAGCAGGCATCACCCTTGAAGCGGGACTGCCGGTGGCAGTTGAGGTGACTGTTTCCAAGCGGGATGAATCTGAAAGTCCCCGCTTGTCGGTTGAGAAACTCATTCCCCTTGCGGAAGCGCCTCAGGCCCTTGCAGAAGAGATCTATATCCATCTGCCCCCTGAATGTACTGCAGAAACGCTGCAATCTCTTGCGGCGCTTATGAAAGAACATGAAGGAGATGTTCACACCATCATCGCTGTCATGCGTGAAGATGACTCCGTGGTCTACATTGAGAGCCGCAACGATACCGCAGTGACCTGGGAACTGCTCCAGGAAATCGACAAACTTCTGGGCAGAGGGCGTTACAAGCTCAAGGTCAAACCCTGCGCTCCGGCGCCCCGGCGCTGGGTGAAACCCGCTCAGGAGGAAACTCAGGTGGTCATGGACTGAAGTCCCCCTTCTGAATAAAAAAACGCAAGCTCTTTTTCCAAATCCGGAAGAGCTTGCGTTTTCTTTTGATGCGAAGAGAAAATCAGTTCTTGTTTTCCCAAACGATACGGTCGGAGTTTTCAGGGGCGAAACCATGATCGCTCCCCTGATACCAGGTGAGTTTCTTATTTGGTGTTGCCAGATTTTTGTAGAAGACGGCGAGTCCGGTGGGAGGGCAGACATAGTCGCCCAGTCCCGCCCGGGAAATCTCAACTTTTGCTTTTTTGATCCTTTTTGCCATGAAGACCTGATCATAGTAATCCAGCGCAGGAGTATAAGCAGGCGCCCATCCGCCTTTCAGCTCTTTTTTGGTGGAGCCCGCCAGATTGCAGCACCAGTTGATATAAACATTGGCTTCTGTCACATCCTCATCCAGGGCGGCGCCCCAGATGGCTTGCAGCGCGCCCTGGCTGCCGCCGTTGACGCCCAGATTTTTGCCGTCCCATTCCGGACGGGTTTTCAGATATTCAAGAGCGCGCAGCACCCGCATGGCCATCTGGTTGAAAAAAGCTGTTTCAGGCTTTTGATTGAGTTCGTTATCAAAGCCGTATCCGGCGCCGTTGGTATTGATGCCGGCAAAAAATTCTTTGTAATAGGCGGCATCTCTGCCGATCTCCTGACCATGTGCGTTGATTTGCAAACTGATGCGGTCGGCTGAAAAATAGGGGCGGCGCTGGATGCGGAATCCGTACCCGATGAAATAGGCATGAGCGGGCAGACTTTTTTCGGCAGCTCCGAGGGGGATGCCCAGAAATCCGGTGACAGGCCGGGGACCGGGGCAGGGGATGGAGATCCGGTAGGTGGTGACACCTTTGAAGACGCCGAGTTTGGTCAGAACGCACTCATCCTTGAAAGGAACCTGGGGAAGGCGTTCTTTCTGTTTTTTCCAGAATTCATCAAAGTCGGCAGGTTCGCCGCAGTCCGTGTGATATTGGGGCTCCACACCGGCACCGGCATAAAAACCGATGATCTTCTGGTGGTAGGAGTGCTTGTAACGCATAAAAGTACCCCTGGCATTTTTCAGATGGACTTTAACGCATACGAAGCCGGGACGGTCAAGGGAGGTTTTTACGATCAGCTCCTCTGAAGCGGGGGCTTTGCCGTTGAAAGTGATACCGTCGTCTCCGAAACGGGTATATTCTAAAAAAAGTCCTTCAGGGGAGGTGTCTGAAGATTCAAATTTGAAAGAGAAGATCATCTCTTCCCCTCTTTTATAGGAAAGAGGATCATGGTTGGTCGTGCCGATGATCCTTGCATCCTGAAGCGGATATTTTACCTTGCTTTTCATGGTTAAACTTTTCCTGAATTTTAGTGATTTTACATAAGATACATGCAAAAAATGAATTTTCAAGAAGATAATTTGAAGAACTGCTTTAAATTCTGACCTTGAAATAAATTTGTCAAGAAGCTATATTATACAAGTTGCCCTGTAGGTATGTTTCTTTAATGAGAGGATTTTCAGATGGAATCTTATATTGATCTTTTGTGTGAAATGATCCGCATGAGACCCGTAAGCCGGGATATCGCTGCGGTCAACCGCGTCCAGCACCGCGTTCAGGAGTTCCTGAGCGAAAAGGGGCTTTTCTGCACCATGGAAAATGACGGAGAAAGAGATGTCCTTTTCGCCGCAACCACTCCGGGCAAAGTCCAGGATATCCTTCTTTGCGCCCATCTGGATGTGGTTCCGGCAGAGAAAGAAGAACAATATGAGCCCTATATTTGCGAAGGCATCCTTTATGGCAGAGGCTCCAGCGATTGCATGGGCAACGCCATTTCCTGCATGAAAGCTATGTGTGATGCTCCCAAAGGTGCTTCCATCGGATGTATCTTCACCGGCGACGAGGAGATCGGCGGCAAAACCACAGCTTACATGGTGGAACAGGGATACAGCGCCCGGAAAATAGGACTGGTGATGGACTCCGGCGGGGCTGTCTACTATGCCCAGAAAGGGATCCTGAACCTGAAGGTCATCGCCCGGGGGAACGGCGGTCACTCTTCCCGGCCCTGGGGTTTTGATAATCCGGTGCTGAAACTTATTGACGGTCTTCACAAACTTTTTGAGAAGTGGGAAAATCCCGCCAATGGTGATGACTGGCGTCTTTCTATGGCTCCGACGATTCTGCGTGCCGGCAACGCACCCAACCGCATTCCCGATGTTGCCGAGGCGGTTTTGAATTTGCGTCTGGTCAATCTTGAGGAAAAAGAGGCGATGATCGCTTTCGTCCGTGAGACCACGGGACTTGAAGTTGAAGCAGGCGAATGTTGTGATCCCTTTGCTTCCCCGGTTGAAACTGAAGAAATGAAGCGTGTGCTTGCCGCCTATGCAAAGGCCTTTGGCAAGGAGGGGGGACCTCTCCGCATGTGCGGAGCGACTGACGCCCGGCATCTTTACAAAATCGGCGTTCCCGTCTATGTCTCCGGCATCAACGGCTCAGGCGCGCATTCTGTGGATGAAAAACTTGAACTTGACTCTCTTAAAAAGGGAGCTGCCATGATCCTTGATCTTCTGTGATCTTCTGAAATCTTCATATTCCCGTCTTCCCGGCTCGGCTTTTTCCGGGAGACGGGATTTTTTTCTCCGGATCGATCCGTTTCTGTCTTTTAAGACGGGGGATTGGAAATCCAGCTCAAAAAGCGATTTATCTTTTGCACCAGATGTTTTCGGCAATGGCGATGGGGAGTTCCTGAGGCGTGCCGTTGACGGTGATTTTAAGAATCGTTTTGTCAAGAGAAATTCCGGTAAGAGTCACTTTGTCGCCGGGAGCGAGAGCAGGAATGGCTGTGGCGGAAAGATTACGGCTGAAACGCTCAATGACAGCACTTTCATCAACAGCAAGCTCTTTAAGAGTGCAGAAAAGTCTGGAATCCGGATCATCCAGATGACTCATGGCTTCAGTCAGATAGATCTGAAGTGATTTTGCATCGGCGCGTTCAGCAATGGCATCTGAAAAAATGACAAAACGTGCAATTGTGTCTTCATCCACCACATGTTCCAGATGACATGCTGTGTCGGCAGCTTTTGCCGGAGTGAGTCCCAGGATCTCGGTAAAAAAGCGTTTCAGGACCCGGTGGCGCTTGACGATCTCTTCTGCCACGGCGCGTCCAGCGTCGGTGAGCTGAACGGGGTAGTGAGTGTTGTAAATGATATACCCCATTTCCACCAGCTGCCGCAGAGCTTCAGTCACGGAGGGCATCTTGACGCTCAGTTTCTCTGCGATCTCTTTGGAGTGGGCGTGCCCCTCCTTGCTGCACAGTTCTGCAATTGCTTCAAGATAATCTTCCAAACTTGCTGAAAGTTTTTTTGCCATAAAATTCTCCGCTTCTGAATCATTTAACCTATTCAGACAATATAACACATTATCTGCAAAAGTCAAACTCCTTTTACATATATTATGGCAAAAAGATCTTATACCGCAGAAAATATCATTTGCGGTTTGCTTTCTGCGGCTGCCTTTTCTGCAAGTTCGGGTGTGGTGATGCCGCTCAGGACAAGGCAGGAACAAAGTCCGTTGGCGTTGGCGCCTTTGATATCAGAGGCGAGAGAATCCCCCACCATGGCGATCCGCTCCGGAAGAACTTTCTTCCCCAGCAGCGTTTCAAGTTCTGCCATGATCCCACGGTAGATGAAAGGGTACGGTTTGCCGATATAGAGAGGCTCCACAATGATCCCCGCATCTTTGAGGACAGCGCAGACGAATCTTGCCTGGGCGCCGCTGCCGATCCCCATGCCGCTGTGGGTGCATGAGGGCCAGTAACTGTCCGGGTTGACTACGACCATGGGCGCATCAGGACGGGCAAGAAAGAAGTTGAAGATCCCCTCTAATGCAGGCTGCCAGTCGTAGGAGCCTTCGCCGAAGATCACCCCATGACATAAAGGGAGTTCCGCAGGGTTGGTGGTGACACGCAATCCGCTGAGATCAGCATAACTGGGAGTCCCCAGTTTACCGCACTGAAAGAGGAGTTCCCCCTGATAGTTGGTATCTTTTTTCCAGAGTTTCAGCACATCGCCGCAGGAGTAGATACGCTCTTTGAAAACAGGGATATCCCCCCGTTGCAGTATGGCGGCTTTCTCTTCATGGGAGTTGCAGCTGTCGTTGGTGAGCAGAACATAAGGGAATTTTTCCTTTTCAAGCATGGTCAGGATCTCTTTGGCGCCGGGGAGGGGGCGTCCGCCGGAAGAGAGTGTTCCGTCAATATCAAAGAGGACTGCATCAAACTTTTCTTTGCCGCAGCGGCAGAAATATTGAGTAAATGTTTCCATGAAAATCCTCCCGGCTTTTTATTTGCCGCCCAGAACAGCGTAATGATGGGAAGCTCTCTCTTCAAGGAGCAGCTTGCGGCAGAACCAGTAGAGGAATATGCCGTTGACGATGGCCCAGAGAGTCCATGAAAGAGGATACGCCAGCACAAGTGTTTCAATGGTTGGAGCGGCGGCAAAGGCGGTTTTGATCCAGAGTATACGGAATCCGCAGGCACAGACCAATGCTGAAACTGTGGGGATCATGGCGTGTCCCAGACTGCGGAGGGCGCCTGCTGACACATCCGCAAGACCGCAGAGGAAATAAGTGGTAAAGACGATCTTGATACGCCTGAGACCCCACTCTGCCACGGCAGGATCAGAGTTGAAAAGTCCCATGAGCGTACTGCCTCCCGCCGTCATCAGACCGCCCAGGACGATACCCATAAGAACAGAACCGGCAAAACCGATCCACAGACAGCGCATGATCCTTTTGATTTTTTTTGCACCGTAGTTTTGTCCGGCGAAAACGATGACTGTTTGCTGGGAAGAGTGGATCGCAGAATATAAAAGCCACTCCAGGCAGACTGTTGCTGTCATGCCCGCCATGGCTTGGGCTCCAAAGGTGTTGATGGCGCCCTGGATGATGATGTTGGAAACAGAAAAGAATATGCCTTGAACGCCTGCCGGGACTCCATAAGCAAGGAGCTGCCGCAAAGAGGCCCATTCAAAGTGCAGATTTTTCAGGATCAGACGGCTGGCGCCCCGGGCGGAAGTCATGGCACGCATAACAAGATAGGCAGACAACCCCTGTGAGATCACTGTCGCAATGGCAACGCCGGCGACATCCCACTTGAAAAGTGCAACAAAGATGAGATTGAGTCCGACGTTGACGATGCCCGCGGCAATGAGAAAGTAAAGAGGCCGTTGGGTATCACCGCCTGCCCGGAGTATGGAACAACCGAAGTTGTAGATCATGCTGAAAGGAAGTCCGCAGAAGACGATCCGCATGTATAAGGCGGACTTGGGGAGAATTTCATCAGGGACATGGATCATTTTCAATGCCGGAACGCACAACGCGATTCCCAGCAGGGCAATGGCTATGCCGCCCAGAATGGCAAAGGTCATGGCTGTATGGATCGTGCGGCTCAGTTTGACTCTGTCTTTTGCCCCGTAATATTGTGCCGCAAGCACGTTGGCTCCGATAGAGATGCCAACAAGCATGTTGACCATCAGATTGATCAGATCGGCGGTGGTGCCGATGGATGCCATGGATTGAAAGGAACCGAAATTGCCGATGATGATCAAATCGGCAGCATGGAACGCCAGCTGTAAAATATAGGTGATCGCAAGGGGAATGGCATAACGGATCATTTTCCCCAGCAGGGGACCGTTACACATATCCATATTGAAACGGTTGATAGCCATAAAAGAAACTCCTCTGAAAAACAACTTCATAATATACCATAAAAAGCCGCTCTTTTCAATCAAAAAATATTCCTCAGAGCTGAGAATCAGAGGAAATTTGATTTGACAAAAGAAGAGAGAAGTATTATATTACCCGATAACGTTGAATAAAGGAGAGTCTTCAAATGAAGAATATTGAGACAAATTTCAGGAGTGCGTGTGAAAAGTACGCCGCTTTGGATATAAATGTTGAAAAAGCTCTTGAAGAGCTGGCTGGGATCCCCATCTCATTGCACTGCTGGCAGGGAGATGATGTGAACGGCTTTGAAAAACATGCAGGAGGCACTTCAGGCGGCATCCTTGCCACCGGGAATTACCCCGGCATGGCACGGAATCCCGGAGAGCTTCGCGCCGATCTTGATTTGGCATTCAAACTTATTCCCGGCGCCAAAAAGCTGAATCTTCATGCCATTTACCTTGATACGGACAAAATCGTGGAGCGGAACAAAGTCGAACCTGAACACTTCGCTTCATGGATCGATTGGGCAAAAACAAAAAATTGCGGTCTGGATTTCAACCCCACCTTTTTCGGACACCCGAAAGCAGCCGACAATCTGACCCTTTCCCATCCGGATAAGGGGATCCGCAATTTCTGGATCGAACACGGTATTGCATGCCGCAAAATCGCCGCCGCCATGGGAAAGGCTCTCGGGAAAGTGTGCATTATGAACACCTGGGTCCCTGACGGCTTCAAGGATATCACCGTTGACCGCGGAAGTGCCAGAAAACGGCTTGCCGATTCACTGGATCAGATGTTTGCTGAAAAGCTCCCCGCAAAGTATATGCGCGATGCCGTTGAATCCAAACTTTTCGGAATCGGGGTGGAAAGCTGTACGGTGGGATCCAATGAGTTTTACTTCGGGTATGCTGTGAAAAATGCTCTTTTGCTCTGTCTGGACTCCGGACATTTTCACCCCACTGAAGTCATCAGCGACAAAATCAGTTCCGCCTTGTGTTTTCTGGATGAGATACTGCTCCATGTGAGCCGTCCGGTACGCTGGGATTCAGATCATGTGGTGCTTTTTGATGATGAACTTCAGAATATCGCTGCTGAGATCATCCGCAACGGCGCCCGCCGTGTCCACATCGGTCTTGACTACTTTGACGGGACCATCAACCGCATCGCCGCCTGGACCATCGGGACCCGGAATATGCAGAAAGCACTTCTTGCCGCCCTGCTTCAACCCCGGAAAGAGCTTGCGGAAATGGAAAAGAAATTTTCCAATACCCGGAAACTTGCTTTGCTTGAAGAGTGCAAACAGCTGCCTCTTGGGGCTGTCTATGATTACTTCTGCGCTCAATATGACGCCCCCTGCGGCATCACTTATATGGATGAAATTGAAAAATATGAGAAAACGGTTCTTGCCGCAAGAAAGTGACAAATAAGTTTTTTTTGAAACGCATTGCTTTTGGTCTGTATCAGGGGGGAACTCAAAGGTGTTCTTTTTATGCAGATGCTTGAAGAGAATACGCGTTATTATGTGAAAATGCCATGAAACAACCAGATGAAAAGATGCTTGCCCGGCAAAGGAGCGGGCATCGTGACAGATTGAAAGAACGTTTTCTGAAAGGCGGCATTGAAGTCTTTCAGAGTTATGAAAAATTAGAGTTTCTTCTTTGCATGCTGAGACCGCGCCGGGATGTGAAACCGATTGCCAAGAGTTTGCTTGAGCACTTCAACAGCATCTCTGCCGTGTTTGATGCAACAGTTCAGGAACTGGAAGAGTTCGGATTGACCCGCCGGGTCGCCGTCAATATCGTTTTCTTACGTCAGCTCCTGACTTCATGCCAGTATGAAAGAGTGGCGGAACGGCCTTTTCTGGAAAATTCTGATGCCGCGATCCGTTATCTGCAAGCAAAACTCGGCAGCTGCAAAAAGGAAACTCTGATGGTTCTCTATCTTGACTCCGGCAGAAAAATCACCGGAGTCTGGGAACACGCCGGTACTGTGAACAGTGCCTCTGTTGCTCCCCGTGAAGTTGTGGAACACGCTTTACTTTATCATGCTGCGGGCGTTATACTGGTCCACAATCATCCCTCCGGCAATTGCAGACCCTCTGAAAGAGATATTGAGTTTACAAAAGCCATCTACAATGCTCTGGATCTTTTCGGTATAACACTGGTGGATCATCTGATCGTTGCCAAAGACAGCTACCGCAGTTTGATGAAATGAGTGTCAGAAAATGTCTGCCGCAGGGAAAATAAAACTTTTTTCCTCCAGCGCCCGGGCGATTTTTGCATCTGTTTCTGTATTGACGCGAGGCAGATTGACCATGACCTTGTTGTCTTCTTCAAATCCGCCGTGCCGGGGGGTAAAACAATTGACCGGAGAGGCCGGGTTGGAAGAATAGGCTTCAAGAAGAATATTTTCATGGTAGAGAAAATAGGTGTCTTCCGTCAGACACCAGTGATTGTTGGCATCTGCAAAAAGCTCCCACCAGGTTTTCCCTGAACGTCTGCATTTGCCGTTGAACTTTTTCCCCGCAAGATAAATTTTCATAATACGCTGTGCCAGCAGCTCCTCCTGAGTGCAGGGGGCTTTTTTGCCCCGCAAAGAGGCAAGAGAAAGAAGTTCAGCATTGAATTTGAAGGTGTTTTCAGGAGGAAAAACATTTGAAGAGATCTCATTTCTTCTGTCGGATTCATAGATTTTCCATCCCCGTTTGAGATAGACCCCCGGTTTCCCGGTGTAAAGGGACATCAGGGAAACGGCTTTGTAATTGCGCTGACAGAACTCCATGAAAAACTTCTGGAGCTCAACTGAATATCCCTTGCCCCGGTAATCAGGATCTATTGCCACATCACAGACGCC
>JAGBWB010000268.1 GCA_017629975.1 Lentisphaeria bacterium | reverse complement strand
TATCATGATACAGCGTAATGCGATCCTTAAAAGTACAGTTGACGAGAATGCTGTAAAGCTCGAAAACTGTTACAGAGAACTCCGGGCAGTTATGCCTGAGTATTTTTTCAAAACCTACACTGAGAACGAGATCTGCGCCATGCTTCCTTTTCTCTCTCTGCTCAAGCCCAACGGGGCTCCTTTGCAGACCGAGATCGGCAGAAAGACTTTCCGCTTCTACCTTCGCGATGAAAGTTGCGGCGTGCTGCACAGTTCCAATGGCGCTGAGATCGCGTCACTTCCCTTTACCGGAGCCGGGATCCACGAATCCTGCAAACCTTTCACCCCTGCCGGTGCTGATCAGTTTCTGGTGGTTGAAGCCTTTACTGTAACCCAGCTCCCCAAAGAAGAGCCCGGAGTTTCTCTTGATGCGCTTCAGAAATATTTTTCAGATAATTCCGGAAAGATCCCTGCCGGCGTTGATGAACTTTATTCCCGGCTGAACTGGGAACATATTTCAGACCTGACCATTGACCGCCTGGCTGAACGTATTGAAATGACTCTGGAAGTCCAGGGGGAATCCCGGGCCGCAGTCCGGATCACCGCTCTCGGCGGCAATACTTTCAAGATGCTTGTCGCTGCTCCCAACGCCTTTGCGGGAAGCCGCTATTTCGGTCAGATCGTTGAAGCTATGCAGCTCAGCAATCTGCATATTGAGCGTGCTTACTGGCGCGAATTTTCACACGCCGCCGGAAGTGAAGAGCTTGAACGCTGCGCCGTTGACTTCGGCAGCTTCTACTTTGACGGCGATGCTGATAAGATCGCCGAATTTGAACGCGCTGTCAAAGCTCTCTACTGGAGCGACAGCAACGATCTCTTCCACCGGGAATTGGCTGTGAAACGCCGTTGGAATGTTGCTGATTTGAACTTCTTCCGGGCCTGTGCCGAATTTGCCCACAGCCAGTTCTCTTTTGTTGACCGCAGCGCTTACAGCTATGCCGATATTGAAAGGCTGATCGTTCTCAATCCTGAGCTTGCCGGTTCTCTCTTTGAACTTTTCCGCAGCCGGTTTGATCCTGCATGGGATGGTTCTCTGGTTGATGAAGCCGCTCTTCAGAAAAGGATCCGCGACATCAACTCCGGTATGTCGGAGCGCGATGTCTTGAGCCGCAATATTTTCCAGGCGATCTACAACTTTATCAACTGCATTGAAAAATGCAACTTCTTTGTGGTGGATAAGGGCGCCCTTGCTTTCAGGCTCAAACCTGATTTTATGGATTTCTATGACTTTCTGAGCCCTGAATACAGAAAATCTTTCCCTGCTGACACTCCCCACGGCGTCTTCTTCTTCTTCCGCCGTCAGGCTTCCGGATTCCAGGTGCGCTTCTCTGAGATCGCCCGCGGCGGATGGCGTACCGTTATTCCCCGCATCGTGGCCAACGAGCTGGAACGCAGCGATTACTTTGAGGCTGCCCGCGATGAGTTCTTCCGTGAAGTTTTTGTTCTTGCCCATACCCAGCACAGCAAGAATAAAGACATCTTTGAGGGCGGTTCCAAGATGATCACGCTGCTCAAGACAGAGAGAAAAGATGACTGGCGCAGCGAACTGTGGGAGGCTCAGAAAGCTCTCTTTGCTGCGTTCCTCTCTCTCATCAACTACAATGAAGACGGCACCTTGCGTGAAAAGAACATCATTGACCGCCTCGGAACACGCGAGATCGTTGAGATCGGTCCTGATGAAAATATGTTTGATGCCATGATCGGCTATATGGGCGACTACGGCGCCCGCGCCGGTTACACACTGGGCAGCGGAATCATTTCCGGAAAACCTGAGTGCGGTATCAACCACAAGGAATACGGCGTGACCAGTTTCGGTGTTCACCAGTATTTCCTCAGAACCATGCAGGAACTGGGGATTGATCCCTGCAAGGATGATTTTTCTGTGAAGATTTCAGGCGGTCCCTTCGGAGACGTTGCCGGAAACATGATGAAGCTGCTGCTCCGCAAGGAAAACGGCGCTTACTGCTACCCCTCAATGCGGATCATCGCCATCACTGACGGTCCTGCCGCTCTCTATGATCCCGCCGGTATTGACCGGGATGCTTTGAGCGAGCTGGTCCTCGCTGCCAACCTTGATAAGTTTGACTGCAAGAAACTGAAAGGGGAGGGGGCTTTCATGGTCTTCTCTGCTCCTTTGAGAGAGGGGGATTCCGAATATTACCGTCAGGTGATCCTTCAGGATGGCAAAATCGTTGAAAAACATCTTTCCCGTGACCAGTTCATGGGGGTGTTCCAGAGCAATCTTTTCCGTTATGCCGACATCTTCATTCCTTGCGGCGGACGTCCCTCAACTGTCAATATTGACAACTGGACTTCTTTCGCCAACGGCGAAGGCAACGGCTGCCGTGCCATCGTGGAAGGAGCGAACTCCTTCCTGACTCCTGCCGCCCGTATTGAATTGCAGAAATCCGGTATTCTGGATGTGAAAGATGCCTCTGCCAACAAGTGCGGTGTTATTACCTCTTCTTACGAGATCCTTTCCGGATTGATGCTTGATGAAGATGAGTTCCGCAAAGAGAAAGATACTCTGGTGCCTCAGGTGATGGAGATATTGGCTTTCAACGCTAAACGTGAGGCTGAATGGCTCTTTGCCACCCGCCGTGCCACCGGTGAGTTCCTGACAGACTTGACGGATCGTCTTTCCAGAAGCATCAACGCCAAGAATGTGGAAATTTCCGAATATCTTGATACTCATCCCGAAGTGATCACCGATGAGCTGCTGCTGGATCACCTGCCTGCCATGTTCAGCACCTCTTACCGTGACCGTCTGAAGAGACTTCCCGCCGAGTACCGCAAAGCCATCGCTTCTGTGGAACTTGCCGGCAGAATCATCTACAACGAAGCCGGAAGCCTGGAAAACGAGATCCGGGGCGTGCTGCGCTGAGACAATAAAATTTTTTGAAAAACTCTGTTTTCATGACTGGGATCTCCCGGCTGAGAACAGAGTTTTTTTATTTCGTGTCTCCGGGAAAAGGTCATAAAAAAACAGATAAGTCCGTATTTAACGGGCTTATCTGTTTCAGGAAGTAAATGGGGGCGAAGTGCTTATTCAACCGGGGGCTTTTTGCCGGTCAGCACATCATCAAGATCGTGCCAGTGGTCAAACATGAGCTTCTGTTTCAGCCTCAGCTGATCCGCAAGATCCGGACCGAAGCGGAAGGTATGTTCCATTTCTTTGGTTTCCGCCAGATGGATCACATTGGCAGGACCTTTTTCAAGGATGGTGATCATCTCGCTGCAGTTATCCACTTCGGCGCGCATGATCTGCTGGACAGCGGGGCGGGGCGTTTCTCCTGTGGCGCGCAGCTGATCGTGATAGTAGGTGAAAAGCAGCAGGTGACGGATATTTTTCACCAGCACGCGCAGGGCGCGTGTACGCCATCCGGCATCGGATTCAGCTCCGAAAAGTTCAATGGCTTTATCAAGTTTGCCGATGATATTGGCGCAGATAAAGGCGGAGTAAAATGCCTCTTCCCGGGTTTTTCCGAACCTGACCCAGCGGCCGCCGTGGAAATCCAGATAGTCACGGAATGCAGATTCACCGTTGACGCTGAAGATATGATTCCGGTAGAATGCCGTCTCCTCTGAGTCCATGGGGGGGATGCAGACCAGCAGAGGACGGGTCAGCCAGCGTTCACTCATGTTGCCGTAGAAGAAGTTGCAGCTTAATGTCGTCTGATAATCTTTCAACGCCTGACTGACCAGGAAGTAGGCGTCGGTCATTTTTTCAGCATCGGCTTCAGCCATGGTCTTTCCCAAAGCGGATTTGATGCGGCAGGCAATGTCTGTGGTACCTCTGGGCTTGGATTCAAGAGCTGACTTGATGACTTCAGGATAGATACCGCCCCGGCGCATCTGAAGTTCGGGGGCTTCAATGTTGACGATCAGGTTTTCAAATCCGTCAGCCTTTGCGATCTCTTCAAGAAT
>JAGBWB010000267.1 GCA_017629975.1 Lentisphaeria bacterium | reverse complement strand
ATTTCTTTAAAATATATAAGGAGCAACAGATGTCGAAAAAAATATTTTTTCTGTCGGCGTTTTTCTCAGCAATGCTGCTGACGGGAGCGGAGTTTGAAATCAATTCAGGCAGGATGCACTTTGTCTTTGACACCATCGGCGGCGGCATCCGCAGTCTGAAAGTGGGAAAACAGGAGTATAATCTCCCCGGCCGCTCCTCTTTTACCGAGCGTTTTTTCTCCCGCCAGGAGGACAAGATCCTCATTGAACGTTTTGAAAAATATGATTTCGATCTTGAACAATACACCCAAGACAAAGATTCTCAAAAAATAACTCTTACCGCCGGAGGCGTTGCCGCCTACGACTGGCTCAGAGTGACCAAAAGCTATGTTTTCCCCCGCAACAAAAATTACTTCACCGTAACCTACACGCTGAAGAACCTTGACACCAATCCCCACGTTGCCGCCAAGTGGCTGCAAACCTATCTGGGGCCTGCCGATGAAAGCGGCGCCAGAGTCAGGGTCTTCCAGCCCCGCAAAGGGAAACTTGTTGAATTTACCAATCCCGGCAACGCCACAGCCAATGAGTGGAGCACCGATCCCGGAGTTGCCGTTTCTGCCATCTGTTCCAAAGATGCCACTGCGGGCTTGATGCTTTCCATCCCCGGAAAAGTTGCCGCAGGATACTACACCTGGACCGGCAGCAAAGGCGGAAAACCGATCCACTCCCTGGAAGCATTGACAAGAGAGTGGAACTTCGCCCCCGGGAAAGAGCTCTCTTTCACTCTCAAAGTCGATTATGACAAAAATATTCCCGCCGTGGCGCAGGCTCAACTGAAAAAAGCTGAATACAAGATCCCCGCCGGAACTCCTGTGTCTGTTATCGCTCCCTCCGGCAGCAAACTGGAGTGGATCCAGCCCAAAAACGGCTATCTTCCCCTTCCTCAGCGTTATGTTGAGATCAAACTCAAACGCCAATTCCGGAACAGTATCCGTGCCATTGTGATCCCCGCCGGTGAAAGAATTGAAAACGCCGCCGTCTTCCCCGTCCGTAACGGAATCATCGACCGTGACCGTCCTTTCAAGAGTGTGGTCAAAACACTCCCCGACGGTTCAAAACGTCTGCTCTTTGAAGTGCCGGGATTTGCCCCCAAAGGCTATTATTACACCCGTTTTCAGGGGAATTTCGCCTACGATGTTTACGGCGGTCCCAAATACAAGCGCCCTCTGGGTTTTGTGGAACTGAAGTGTCAGGTGGTCCTTGATTCCCCGGTGAAAGCCCCTCTCCTCAATGCGGAGATCCCCAACCTCATTCCCAACGGCGACCTTGAACGCCCCAATGCCAAAGGAAATTTTGCCGCCGAAAACTTCTGGCATGCCAACGAATTGGGCCGCAACGTTTTCAAATGGGGCAAAGGTCTGGGCAAAGATGGCAGCTGCGGTGTCAAACTCTATCAGGGAAATCAGAAGTACAGCGCAGGCTATGGGGTCTGGGTCCTTGTTGAGCCGGGTATCAAATACAATCTTTCAGCTGACATGACCAGCGAAAACAGCGACCGCAAATACATTGTCTTTTCCTGCAACACCCAAGATGCAGCCAAAAAAATCATTGCGGATCCCGCAAGAAGAACCATCGGCTACTCCAAGAGCAGTTTCCCCTGGAAGCGCTTTACCGGCTATGTGGTTCCCTCTGCTCAGGCGGTCTATCTCTCAGCAAGTTTCAGACTTCAGCAAAAGTCCCGTGACAATACGCTGCAGGTCGATAATGTGGTCATCGCCCCCGAAGATTTCCAGTTCGTCCCCAAGGCTCCCCTTGAAGCCGCCAGAGAAAAGGCGATCCTGAGCGGTTACCTGCCCCTTGCCAATCTGGAAAAGATCTCTCATGACCTTGTCACCTGGCACGAAAAGTGGTTCAAGCCCATGGCAGAAGAGATGCCTGAACTGCTTTATGCCTGTTCCATCATCGGCTCCAACGAAGATGCTTCACGCCGCGAGATCGTGGAACTGGCACAGCGCATGGATCTGAAATACAGCTTTATTCCTCTGCTGCCCAAATGTCTCGGTTTCAGAGGCAACGGTACTTTTGGCGTGAACAAGGCGAATCTGGATAAAGTCATGTGCGAGTACTCCATTGAGAGATTCCGCGCCTTGAAAAAAGCTCCCAAAGCAGCCCTCATCCAGGGAATCAACTTCAAGCGCCAGGATACCAATGGGGAACTTGCTGCGGAAATCGCAAAACTGCAGAAAAACAAGTGCAATATCATCTTCCTCAACTGCGAGAATATTCCTCAGAAACTTCTGGGCAAAAGGGGCACCAATCCTGCCCACTGGCAGATCATTCCTGCCTTCAAGTCCATGAAAAATTTCTCAAGATATGTCCGTAACTTCCGGAACGCTGTCACATTTTCTCTCAGCGGCCCCCATTACCTTTCTATCCACAATCTGCCTTCCACCCCTGCGGAATATACCAACCAGAGCAGTCCTGCTTACATCAGCCGCGACTTCCCCTTCTGGGAGTACCGCTATCTGCCTCTGATGAAAGCCATCATAGAGCGTTCCGGCGTCAAGATGCCGGTAAAGATGCTCAACGCCGGACAGAGCGGCAAAGAACTTCAGTTCCAGCTGCAAAGTACCGGGAGTTTCAAAGGAACTCTTGAAGTCGTATTCAAATCCATGGATCGCCACTGTGACGGAAAGAGTGTAAAGGACCTCTCTCTTGCTAAAGGCAAACAGCAAATCACCCTTCCCCTGCCCCAGCTGCCCGGCGGGACTCATATCGCCCACTGCCGCATTCTCAACAGCAAAGGCGGTGTCTGCGATGCGGGCGCGATCAAGGTGACGACTCCTGAAATCGCCGCTGTGAAAGTGGAGTTCCCCAAAGCAGACCGCTGCTACTCTTTCAAAGCGCCCGTCAACTTCACAGTGAAAAGCGCCAAATTCCTCAACTCCGACAAATTGGTTGTGCGAATTGAAGACTCCGAGTTCCGTGAGGTCTTCCGTGCAGAAAAGAAAGCCGCAGCCGAGCTGCCTTTCACCCTGAAACTCCATGCGCCTTTCACCACGTTGAACAGAGTTATCGCTGAACTCTACCGTAACGGAAAACTCATCAGCCGCAACATGGGTGAATTCTCCTTTTCCGACCGCACTCTTGATCCCACTGACTACCACGCCGGTATGTGGGGCGGCAGACCTCAGCTGACTCCCATGCTCAGAAATTTGGGATTTGATCTTTTCAGCGGCTCCTCCTTGAGGAACAATATTGAAACAGGTTATATGAGAAACCTGATCACTCAGGGCTTCTTCCCCCTGATGCTGAACTTCGGTTCAGTGGCGGTTCCCAGAAAGATTTCAGAGAAGTACCGTTCCGACGTAGCAAGTGATCCTGTGCGCACCCCCTGCTATTCTGATCCTGTTTTCACCAAAAAAGCGGACGATTTGATCAAACAGCACGCGGAAACCAATCAGATGCGCTATTACACCTGTATCTATCATCACCTGGGTGATGAGATGTTCCTGGGTTCAACGGTCTGTTACTCAGTCCACTGTCTCAAGAATTTCCGTGCAGAAATGCAGAAACAGTACAAAACCATCGCCAATCTCAACGCCGTCTGGGGCAGAAACTATAAATCCTTTGACGAAGTCACCCCCGTCCAGCGCAAAGCGGTGGAAAACAGCTCCAACCTTGCCCCCTGGCTTGACCACAAAGTTTTCATGAGCCGTGTCTATGCAGAGCGTTTCATCGGCGCCCGTGCCAAAACGATCCAGAAGCATGTTCCCGGCGCCCAGGTGGGTATGTCCGGAACTCAGGTTCCGGGCTACGGTTACGACTGGTGGCAGCTGATGAAACATATCGGATGCATCGCCTATTACAGCGGCGTCCAGCGGACCCTTGTCAACGACTTCGGACCTGCTGACCGTCTCTTCGGACAGTGGGGCGGCGGCTACACCAGTTCCCACACCCTCTATGAACCCTATCAGCGCGCCCCCCAGTGGAGCAACCTTTTCATGGGTGCCAACATCTCCTGGAACTGGCACGGCAGCGCCTACAATGGCGACGGCTCCCCCACTGAAAACCTCAAAGCCTATGCCGATGAGTTCAATCTTCTCAAGAAAGGTCTTGCCAAGCTGCTTCTCGGAGCAAAATCTGACAACCGTCAGGTGGCAGTCCTTTACAGTCAGGCCTCTCTTTTCGCCGCCATGGCAGGAGGTATCGGTATCTCTGAATGGCAGAACACCCAGACCGGATGGAACGCCCTGCTGCGGGATCTGAAGATCAATTTCCGCTTTATCAGCTATGAACAGCTGAGCGACAGCAAATTTGATCTTTCCAACTTCAAAGTGATCATCCTGCCCATGGCTCTTGCCATCTCTGAAGCTGAACGTGCCCATCTGGTCAAGTTCGCCGAAAAGGGCGGTGTTGTTATCGCCGACGTCGCCCCCGGAAGATATGACAACCACGGCAAAAGGATCGCCGGAACTGTGCTGGATAAACTTTTCCCCGCCAACGCCAAGGCGATCGATCCCCAAACAGTTGATCTGTCTAAGGGAACACTCCAGGGTAAGTTCAGAATCGCTGAACCTGCCATTGCCCCCTGTTATGAGAAACGCTGCGGCAAAGGAAAAGGTATCCTCCTCAACATCATGCTCAACAGCTATCAGGCTGTGACGCTGGGCGGTGTGGGCGGCGAGACTGCAACTGCCAAGAGCGGCAGTGCCCTTTACTGCGACTCCATGCAGAAAACGCTCAAAGAGCTTCTTTCACAAGCGGGCATCAAGCCCCACGCCGTTGTTACCGACAGCAAAGGCAACCTTGTTCCTTCTGAAAGTGTGTTGAAAACCGACACCTGCAACAACTACTTCGGACTTCTCAGAGGCGGCGGGACCCGTGCTCAGGGGGTGAGGATCGACCACAAAAACGCTCCTGTTGTCACGGTGAAACTTCCTGTTTCCGGCGTGATCTATGATGTGCGTACCGGCAAGCTCCTTGCCAGAGGCAACACTTTCAAGGTGAAAGCGCCCTACGGTTACGGACAGCTCTTTGCCGTGCTTCCCCAAGAGGTGAAAGCTCCCGTTGTGAAGATGGCATCTGCGGCGAAAGCCGGAAACGTTGTCACGCTCAGCGCTCAGGCTCCCGGCGCGCAGGGTGCTTCAGTCTACCGTGTTGAAGTGCGTGATCCTGCGGGCAAAGAGATGCGTATTTACGCCAAAAACACCCGTTTTGAAACGCCTGCGGCGAAGTTCGCGTTCCAGCTGCCCTTCAATGCCGCCTGCGGCAAGTGGCAGGTCACAGTGATCCATGTGGCAAGTCAGCAGAAAACGACCCTGCCCCTGACCGTAGCGAAATGAGGTATTGATATGTCGAAATACATTCCCATTGATCTTGGTTTTGAACATTATACAAAGATGAATGACTGTCTCAATGCCAAAGAGTACAGTAAGATTCTTGCAGAAATTTCAAAGGAGCGTTATGCGCCTGTGCCTTATGCGGAGGCGCTGAAACTTTACGATGAAAAGAAACTGGTGGTGTCAGACAAGGTGCGTGTCATCTGGGTGCATGACATTGAGCGTCCTGCGGACAACTGGATTGCCCGTGAAATGGCAGAAATGGAGTCAAGTTTCGGATTCCGCACCAGTTATAACATCCGGGTTGTCTGCGCTGCCACTCAGGAGCTGCGGGATCAGCTGGACGCCATTCTGGCGCTGGGACATGAGATCCAGTATCAGTATGAAGATCTGGTCATGACCGAGGGTGACAAGGTAAAAGGCAGGGAATCGTTCCGTCAGAATCTGGCGGCGCTGAAGAAGTACTATCCCTCCATCACCTTGTGCTATGCTCACGGAGTCTATAAATCGGGTTATGACTCCACCTGTCTTTTCAAAGAGGATGGGGTCTGGCAGAGTGAACTGCTTCAGGAGTGCGGCATCACCCACCCCTACGGAGAGCTTTACCGGTTCTGTGCAAAGCTCAGCGAGGAGCTGGGGGACCGCTACCGCGGCTCCGCCGAAAGCCGTTACATCGGCGGCGATGAGTTTGCAAACTTTCTGCGCGAAGCGAAAGAGGGGGATGTACTCTTCTTTCTCCAGCACCCCACCTGGTGGTACAACCGCTACGACCTCAACCGCAT
>JAGBWB010000266.1 GCA_017629975.1 Lentisphaeria bacterium | reverse complement strand
GATATCAACGGTTCCCTGCTGGATTCGGGTATTTCCGGCAAGATCCTGCCCGCTGACTCCGGTATTATTTCCGCGGTTGATCAAAGCACTGGACGCGGTGAGTGTGAAGTCTCCATTTTCCGGATCGGCGAATCCGGCATAATACACTCCTGCGCCAGGAGTGCCGGTGTTAGCACTTTGCAGAGAAATGTTTCCTGTGCCGCCGCCCGTCCAGTTTTCAATGGCATTGTACTGAACTGTAACGCCGCTTGCTGCATTGACACCGGGGTTAGTGCCACCCCAAATCACAGAGTTACTGATGGAGCCATTATGCAAATCTACCGTGTTCCCGGCATTATTCACTAAGGTGACATTGATAAGGTTGAGAGTTGAACTTGAATTCCTTTGGGATACAGGTTTGCTCAAGTTGTCATGAAAAATTGTATTGGAAATGATTCCTGTATATCCGGTTGACTTGGGACCGTAATATACAACTTCACCTCCGGAGTTATATGCAAATTCGCAGCTGTCAATGGTTATATTGGAGTTATCCACACGGATCGCCCCATTCCCTCCGGAATTTCCGCTAAAGAGAGAACTTGAAAAGGTTGCATTTGAGCACTGGATAAGAATGGGAGCAAATTGCCCCTGATTACCGTATACTTCGGAATTCTTGAAAATAAGGACGTCAGTACTTCCGCTGACAGACAAAGCGCCACCTGCATAAGCGTTCCCCTGAGCTAACACGACATTGTCAATCGTCAATGTTCCGCCGCCCAGATTTCTTGCCATAATACTCCCGCCGTAGTAATCGGTTAAAGTTCCGGCAGTCAAATCTCCGCCCAGAAGCGTCATGTCGCGGAATGTGACATTGATCTTTGATGTTGAATTTATCCCGAAGATACGATAGCTGCTGGCATCGGCATTGACTACCCAGTCGCCGTCAGAATTCTGGATCATACCGGGCTTTTCCACTGAAATGGTCACATTATTTCCAGTGGCGGCGTTGGTACCGTCAATAGTAAGACTGAAGGTGATATTGTCAAGGGCGCTGTTAAGAATGATCTTATCACTTCCATCTATATCAAAAGTGATTTCCGGAGTGCCGCCTAATGTTGAAGCATAGTTCAACGCTTCGCGCAGACTGGTCAAATTGTCAGAAGCACTGACCACATCAGAAGCGGTAGTGACAACAAGAGAGGGCGTTTCCTGAACTGCAGAATAATCATAGGCTCCGATTGAAGAGCTTGTACCGCGTTCAAGCAGCCGCTGGTCAGTTGTTTCAAGGGAAAGCGTTGAAGTTGCACTCCCCCACAGCAACTCAGGGGAGCCAGATTGAGTTGAGGCATATCCCACCCCTTTGACGGCTCCGCTGGAATCCAGATAACGCGTGACCCAGACGCCTCCGCTTTTGACTGTCTGATTGGCCCCTGACTGCAATGCAAGAGTTTGAGTGTGACCTCCCTTGTCTGCCAGAGCCGGAGAGGAACCGAACATTGATGAAACAGAAAAACCGGATTCTGTTGTCAAGTGATTACCGGTACTTCCGGAAGCAGGAGAATTGTCTGCCGAATCATATATTGACGAGACTAAAAGCGCAGCAACACCGCCGATGGAATTGGCTCTTGCCGCAGTGGATGTCTGCAAAGAATTTCCGGCGATTATTGAATTCACCACCACCGGAGCAAAATTGTCTGAATATATCGCAGTTCCGCTCGCAGAAATACATCTTTCTCTGTTGACAGTTACCTGCAGAGCATTGTTCACTACTGTTGAATTGGCTATGACAAGAGCGCTGCTGCTCCCGGTATTGTAGATACTTCCGCCTTGAGCTGTTTCGTAAAAAGCTCCATTTGCCGGATTGGAACAATAAGTCTGAGCAACAGCCAGGTTCCCGGACAAAGTTGAATTGTTGATCGTGACTTTGCCATTATTGTTATATATTGCGCTGCCGTAAGCAAAGGCGTAATATCCATACGCTTTCGCGGTATTATTTGCCAGAAGAGAGTTGGTAATGTGGATTTCACCGCTGCTGTGGTTATATATTGCTCCGCCGAGTACATGGGCTTCTCTGTAATCCCAAGGTGATGTATAAGAATTCCCGAGGACGCAATTCTGCGAAATATTACAGTTTTCAATGATGGCAATACCCTTGTTGTAAATGGCGCTGCCGCCGTAAGTAATGCCGCTCCCGTTATTTTGAAAACTGCCATTGATGATAGAAACATCGCTTATCTTGAAAAAGACATTCGGATCAATAGAAAAAGTCCTGAAATTTCCACCGGAAACAATTGTCTTATCGGCTCCGTTGCCCTGGATTTCAACTGAGTCTGAGATAAATAATGCAGAGTTCAGCTGGATCGTGCCGTTGACGGTAAAGGTGATTTCATCGGTTCCTGCGTTGGCGTTGGCATCAGTGACTGCCTGACGCAATGATCCTGTGCCGCTGTCGTTGAGGTTGGTGACAGTGTAGTTGGTGAGGTTGTGCTCAAAGTTTTCAACGGTGATTTCGGCAGTGGTCACATCGCCGATGGCGTATTCAAGCTCCCAGTTGCCGGAAATACCGGTTGAGTCGGTGCTGGCGGCGACGTCGGCGCCGGAGGCTTGGGCGATCAGGTCGATGAGCTGCTGACCTTCGGCAGTTTCAGCGGTGCTGCAGCCGTAAAGGAGGATATCCCCCTCGGCAGTCAGGTGTTCGCCGATCTCCTGCCACGGAGCAGCGTTGAAGTTTTCCGCATCAATGAGTTCGCCATTGACAGAGATATAGCCGTCGTTGCCGTGGGTGATAAAGTGGATGGCTGAATATTTTGTATCGCTTTCATCCAGAAATTCGTTGAGTTCATCCAGACCGCTGCCATCTTCAAGGACAAGGACTTCCTGATTGGGTTTCAATTCCGCAAAGATCACCTCTTTGTCGGCAACGGTGCTGTTGATGACAACAAGCTCTTTCCCGGTGGAAAGTGTCACGCCTTTATCTTCAACAACAGCGTCAACCATGCCGTTTTCATCGGCATCAAGGGTGTTTTCACCCGCAGGGACCACGCCCTCAATAAGATGTGAAAGTGCAGCGTCAACATCGGTGATTTCCTCAGGGAGAGCCTGAGAACTCCCCTCAGACTGCTGCGCCGCAGGATTTTCAGCAGGAGCATTTTTCAATGCGTCGCGGTTTTCCTTTTCGGATCTTTCGCTTTCGCTGATATTGGCGTTGGGGTTTTCCTGCGCCTTTTTCAACGGCGTCAACGACTTCTGCCGCTGCTGCCGCTTCAAAAAGGACGCGTTCCTCAAGTTTGAATATCTCAAGTTCTTTCATGGAAATACCTCACTTGCCGAAAGGTTTGGCGCAGGGGTCCGCCGGAACATCATGGATCGTATATCTCTTGCTGACAGCAGTTCCCTTTTTGTCAGCTTTGACAGCGGCTTTCCTGGCAGGGGCAACCTGCCTCACAGGGGCGGCCTTCTTGGCAGGGGCAACCTGCTTCACAGGGGCGGCCTTCTTGGCAGGGGCAACCTGCTTCACAGGGGCGGCCTTCTTGGCAGGGGCAACCTGCTTCACAGGGGCGGCTTTCTTCTGGGCGGCATCAAATTCGGCTCTGGCTTTTTTCAGCTCTTCGGCGGCGCGCACGCGCTCGGCGTCAAGGGTTTTCTTCAATTCGGCCACAGTTCCTTTGTGGAGATTTTCAATTCCCAGAACGTTCAGCACCCGGAAATAAGCAACATAGCAGTTGCCGATGGAAAGATATTTTTCAATTTCCGTTTCTGCGGTTGAAAGACGCATGTGCGCCAGTTCAAGCTGAGAAAGTTCTCCTGAGATCTTGCCGCTTTCTTCAGCCTTTTTGAGATTTTTGCTGTATGCGGCGTTGACACGCAGATCAATGGCAAGGCGTTCTTTGTTGGCGACAAAGTTGGCGTGCGCCATGCGGACCTGCGCCATGACGCCGATGGCTTGGGCGTATGTCCGGTACTCTTCTGCATCAACCTGGTCGCTGTACGCCATGTAACGGGAGATCTGCCGGGGGAGAGTCAGAAGATTGTAGGCAGCGCGTACACCGAGTTCGATCCAGCTGTTGTGATAGAGAAAGGAGTTGTTGCTGTTGGTGAAATCCATGAAAAGACGCACGTTGGGGAACATGGAAACAAGAGTTTTGCGGCATTCAAGAACACTGATGTGTTTCTGGATGTCAATTTCAAAGAGTTCAGGACGCTTCATCAGAGCGATCTGCTCCATGAGGATCATTTCAGGGAACTTGAAATCAGGCACCCTGTCAAGGATCGTATCATCAACTTTTATTTCGCTGTTGGGATAAAGTCCCATGAGTGAACGCAGTTCAACGCAGCTGTTTTCGTAGCTTCTGAGGTAGTTTTCAAGGCGCCGTTCCATTTCAACAAAGCGCTTCACTTCATCAAAGGCGCGGAAAGGAGTGATCTTGCCTGTTTCCCCCATCTTTTCAATGAGCTGATAACGGTCGCGGCAATCTTTCAGCAGCTTTTTGGTAATGGAAATGGCACGCTGAGAAGCCGCCACCTGAAAGTAGACGCGAACCACATCAAGCACCAGGTTCTGTTCGGCGCGGCGGGTGTACTGCTGACGGAGCAGCATACGGTCATTTGCCTGACAGGTATTGAAAAAGGCAAGTCCGAAGTCGACCACGCTCAAAGCGAGGTCAATGTTGAAGTAATTGATGGTCCGGTCCTGACTCTGGGAGTAGGAATAGGTTCCGTAGCCGCTGCCGTCGATCTGGCGGCTGCTTGACGCAGGGGTATTGCTCCGGTGGGTCAGGTTGTTGGAAATATTCAGCTCGGGCAGCATCCCCAGAAAATCACTGGTACGCAATTCTTTTGCCACCTCTTCTTCAAGTCCGAAAACCTTGAGATCAAGGTTATTTTTGCGGGCATAGGCGACACATTCGTTGAGAGTCAGCACCTTGCCTTTGGGAATGTTGGCATATTGGCTGCGCTCAAAATGTTTCACGGCGTAGGCGATTCGTTCTTTCTGATACTCATCAAAGGATTTGCATCCGGCAAATGCAAAGAGTGCAACACAAAAAACGCCGAAAACGATTTTTCTTCCCATATTCTGACCTCTCATATTTTAATTTTAAATTGATCTGCAATTTTTAAACGCCAAAAGCAGAACAGAAAACTTTTTCTGCCCCGCATCTGACTTAAAAGTCCGCCGGACTCCGGGATCCGCTCCCTTTGCCACCGGCGTCTTTCGCTTTTGTTATCACTTTTGATCTTTTCAGTTTCAGTGTTTTACTGTAAAAGAACTTCTGATATTTACAAATAAAAGAAACTCTTGTTTAAGATAACACTAAACCCCTATTTTGTCAAGTCAAACCCCCTCTTTTGTGAGGATAAAACAGCCATAAAATGAAGTCAAAAAAAACTTCCCCGGAAGAATTTTCCTTCCGGAGAAGCAGATCAAATTTCATTTCCGTTCAGGAACGAGTTTTTCAACTCATTCCCGAAACGTTTGGAACCATCATCAGGCAATGGTGATGGAGTAGTCAGAGTCAGACTTCAAGCCGCTGACCTTGACCACAAGCTCGGCTCCGTCAGCAACCTTCACAGAACGGGTGTAATCAGCGGCGCCGTCACTCTTATCTGTTACAGTAAACACCGCAAGAGAGGTGTATTTACCGGAAGCGAAGGAGTAAAGTGTGACGGAGATTGCGTCACCTT
>JAGBWB010000265.1 GCA_017629975.1 Lentisphaeria bacterium | reverse complement strand
TTGAGAAAGCTGAAGTAGTGCGGATCCTGCCTGACAAACTTCAAATCAGGCTCGTGGAACGGATCCCCCGTGCAGTGCTTTACAATCCCGCAGGTCACCTTGTGGTAGATGAAAAAGGCGTCATTATCCCCCGCCGGGAGTCTGCGGTCTACGGAGCATTGCCCGTTATTACCCACATCCCCGGAGGAGGCATCCTGCGTCCGGGCGACCAGGTGGAATCTCTGATGCCCTCCATAAACCTTATTATGACCACTTTGAGAAATTATCCCGATATCTCCATTGAATGTATTCAGCCGGGCAGCGGAAAAAGTTTGCAGTTCTATATGCGCTACCGGGGCGGCAAAGGTTACTGGGTGATCATCCCGATAGAGAACCGCGGTCTGCCCTATCTCCTGAGCGCCTTGCAGACGGCGATCATCAACGCCCACTGGAAACAGCTCAAGATCTCTTCAATCAATTTGCTCTACGACGGACGCGTAGTCCTGAAGTAACTGTCACTTTTTCAAGGAGCATTACAAACTTATGGATTTTTACGATGTTGTCAAAAACCGCAGAAGCATCCGCGGTTTTCAAAGCACCCCCATTCCCGATGAAGCGGTCAGGCGCATTGCCGCCGCCGTCAATGCCGCCCCCTCGGCATGCAACCTGCAGCCCTTTGCATTCAAACTTGTCCGCAATGCTCAGCTGAAAGAGCGCCTTGCGGCATGTTGCAAACAGCCCTTCCCGGCAACGGCGCCGGCGATCCTTGCAGTCATCACCGATCCGGAAAAAGCATGGACACGGGGTGACGGATTCAACAGCGCCGATACTGATATGGCTATCGCCATGGAACATGCGATCCTTGCGGCAACTGCCGAAGGATTGGGCAGCTGCTGGGTCTGCGCTTTTGATACGCTCCGGGCCGCGGAGGTTCTGGGAGTCGCCGCCCCCCGCCGGGTCATGGCACTGTGTCCTCTGGGCTATCCTGCCGTCCCGCCCCGGGAATTTGTCAGAAAAGATGAATCACAAATCTTTGAGGTTATGGATTGAAGAAGAACTTTACCCCCTTTACTGCCGGAACTGAGAATTGGCAGCTTCAGGCATTTCCGGCAGGAAAAACCATTCTTGAGATCACCAACAGCAGCAACCGTCCGCTTCTGCGTATCAACCGGGGCGAATTTGCCGGGTTTTCTGAAATTTCAGCACTCCCTGAAATATTCCGGCTCCACCGGGCGGAAGATGGATTCTCTGTGGCTCTGGAAACCCGGAGCGTTATCCCTTTCGGGTCAGAGTTCCGCGTTGAGCGCGATGTGACCATCACCAACGGCACCGCCGCAATGACCACTTCTGTCGCCGCCTGCAACCGGGGCGAAGTGGGAAATATCACCCTTGAAACCGTAGAGTTTCCCGGCCCCTGGGCAAAAATCAGCTACCGGGTCTACGGCGAAGAAAAAATGCACACTTGCAAATACAGGGAAAATGCGGAGTTCTATTCAGGCAGCGAACTGCCCTGGTATATCCAAATTGAATACCGCGGCGGCGCCAAAGCCGAATTTATGACCGGCAGCGACATCTGGCGCCACCGGGCAGCAGCAAAAATGGAGGGCGTCACAAGTGCATTCCGCATCGCCGACTGCGACGGAACTCTGGTCTTTGAACGCGCCGTTCTCATCTACGACAAAGAAACGGTCGTTGAGAAACGCCCCTGGCAGTTTGACACTCTGTTTGCCTGGAGCGTTCCTGAAGGCACCCCTGCTGCCGATGCAGAAGAAACTGAAGTAACAGGCTGTCTTGCAGCCAGAAAGATCCAGCGCACCCTGCGCCAGGCTGTCCGCCGGACAGAAAACTCTCTGCGCCTGACAGGATACACCCCTGTCTTGTGCATGGACTCCGCACATCTGGACCGTCCCGGTAAAAAAGAGCTTGAACACATTGACATACAGGATCTTTTCCAGCTTTACTGCTGGGGCAACCGTCAGCTGTCACGGAAAAATCTGACTCTGACTGTCGGAGCGGCTTCATCGGAGCTGCTCCCGGCCTCACTGGTTCTTGAACATCTTTCATTTCCTCCCGAAGCACTTGCTCAGGAGGATGAGGAGGATTTGTAATTTTCAAATCAAAAAAAATATGAGGATCTTTTAATATGAACTGCAAAAAATTTGACGTCCCCGGCGTTACTTTCTCAACTCTTGACTCCGGTCTGGAAATTATTTCGGTCAACAACAAGTACGCTTCTGCCAAGATCACCACCAACGGAGCCCATATCCTTGAATACACTCCTGCCGGTGAAAAAAATCTGCTCTGGGTCAGCAAAAAGGCTTTCCTTGCTCCCGGAAAACCGATCCGCGGCGGCGTTCCCGTCTGCTGGCCCTGGTTCGGTGCCAGCACCAAAGAAGGTTGGCCGGGTCACGGTTTCGTCCGCAAAGAGGAGTGGGCGGTCAGTGAGATTTCTGAACTCTCTTCCGGTGCGACCAAACTGGTATTCACCCTTGATTCTGATATGAAGCAGTTTGAAATGTCAGAATTCCCCTTTACTGTCCACATGATCTTCACTGTGGGGAAACAGCTTGAGATGACTCTTGTCATGATAAACAAAGGTGACAAACCTGTCCAGATCGGCTGCGCTCTGCACACCTACTTTGCCATCTCTGATATCAACAAGGTCGTCGTCACCGGTCTTGACAAGTGTCACTACTTTGACCACAAAGTGGGCGCCCCCCGTTTTGAAGGCAACTATCAGGAGGGCGATGTGAAAGTCACCTCTGAAATTGACAATGTCTATTTCCCCGCCCCCGGAACCACTGAGATCGTTGATCCCGGCTGGGGACGCATCATCACCGTTGAAAAATCCGGTTCAGACGCCATCGTGATCTGGAACCCCTGGATTGACAAGGCAACCACCATGGCAGATTACGCTCCCGAAGAATACACCGAGATGATCTGCGTTGAATGTGCCAATGCAAAATGCGACCGCCGGCTCCTTCTGCCCGGAGTTCCTCACCAGATCACCCAGAAGATCGGTCTCAAGTAATCAAAAGACGGAGTAAGTGTTCCATGAGTTTCCGCCCCTGCATTGATCTGCATGACGGCAAAGTCAAACAGATCGTCGGCTCAACCCTTGATACCGGCAGTTTGAAGACCAATTTCGTTTCTGAAAAAACACCTGAGTTTTACGCAGAACTTTACCGGCGCGACAACCTTCCCGGCGGGCACATCATCATGCTGGGCGGCGGCTGCGAAAATGCCGCGGCAGCTGCTCTCAAGGCGTGGCCGGGACATCTTCAGCTGGGGGGCGGAATAACTCCTGTCAACGCCGCGTCATGGCTTGAAAAAGGGGCAGACAAGGTCATTGTCACCAGCTGGTGTTTTCAGGATGGAAAGTTTTCCCCTGAAAAACTGAAACAGCTCCTTGCCGAAACAGGTAAAGAGCATCTGGTGCTTGATCTTTCCTGCCGCCGCAAGGGTGAAGATTACTTTGTCGCCGCCGACCGCTGGCGCACCTATACCGATCTCAAAGTCAACCGCGAAACCTTGGAAATGCTTGCGTCAAGCGCCGCTGAATTTCTGATCCACGCCGTTGATGTGGAAGGGAAACAGGCTGGAATAGACACGGAACTGCTTGAGATCCTCAGCAAAGAATCCCCCATTGAATGTGTCTACGCAGGCGGCATCAGAACTCTTGATGATGTGGAACTTATTGAGAAAGCCTCTTCCGGCAGAGTCCACTACACCATAGGCTCCGCACTGGATATTTTCGGAGGCTCCCTTTCTTACAGCGATGTAGTCGCCCACAACAACCTGAAAAGGTGAGAAAATGCAGGATTTTCTTTTTGACATCTCCTCCATCAATTTTCATGTTCCTGAACGCAAAGCGCTTCTGGAGTCGTTCCGTGCAAAAGCCGATGAGCTGGGTGTCAATATGGGGGTTCAGCTCCACAACGATGAAAATCAGGAGACCATGGACTTCCTTTTGGAAAACAAGGTCCCCATGACAGGGCACTCCCCGCTTCTTGAAAAGTACAACTGGAACTTTGCCGCAGAGGATATTTCTCCTTTGTGGCAGGGGATCGAAAACAATGTCCGGCTCTTTGAAAAGCTGGGCATCACACGGAGTTGTTTTCACGGCTTTTACATGAGCGATGCCATGGTTGAGGCTTTCGGACACGGCAAAACCTATCACGAGTGCATGAAACCCCTTTACCGTGAAGAACTTTCCCTTTTCCCCGACAACTGCCGCAACAGGAATTTCACTCACCTTCCCGAATATATCATGCGCCGGGAGCGTGTGAAGCAGAATCTTCACCTTCTTAAAGAAAGATACCCTCAGATCAGGTGGATGATCGAAAACGATTTCCCCGCCTACGGAGCAGGCTCCATGTTCCCTGAGGACATGAATCATTACGATTTCCCCCTCTGCATCGACACAGGTCACCTCTGGTGTATCTGCCGTCTTCTTGATCTGGATTTTCATGCTGAAACAGAAAAATTCCTCAAAGGCGGAAATGTGGAAATGATTCATCTTCATGCTTCCATCTGCGACTTTGACACGCCCAAAGAGAAACTCCATGACGGACACCGGGTCCTGAGCACCCCCAATGTAATGGATCTGCCCCGCTTTGTCAGAAACTGTGCCAAGTACGGCGTCAGGCACTTTGTCCTTGAGATCTTTGACAGTGCACCTGAAGATCTTGAACTCCTTGTCCGATGGCTTAAGGAGCTGAATTGAACTTTTTACGCCGTCACCCCCTTATCACCGTTTTCAGCACGGCACTGGTGCTGAGGGGGATATTTGCCCTTTTTTACCTCTCTTCACCTTTCCGCTTTTTTCACTGCATTCCGGGGCTGGATATGGAAACGCTTCTGCGTTTCGGTGAATGGGGAACTCCCGGCAACAGCTTCTTTTTCACACTTCACAGGCTCCAGGTCTTTCTTTTCTGGAAAGTGAATAACGGCGTCCATCCGGTGCTGTGGCATGTTCTCTGGCAAGGTCTCTTGGGAGCTGCCGGAGCGGTCATGGTCGCCGGAATTTCCCTGAGACTCTTCGGAAAAAGATCCCCTGCCCTTTTGGCAGGACTCCTCTGGGCGCTGAATCCCGTTGAGCTGATGTATGAATTCACCACCTTGCAGGATTCCTTAGTCAACTTCGGCATCATATTGAGTATTTTCGCTTTTCTTGAAGCAAGGAAGCGCTGCTTTGCCCCTTTCTTTGCTCTTGCATCAGGTGCCGCAGCCGGAATCGCCGCCACAGGCCGCCCCGTTGCCATTGGCTTGGTCCTCTGTCTCGGAGTGTGGAATTTATACTATCTCCACCGCCGTAAACTTCCTTTGAAAAGAGTGCTTTTTTTCGCGGGGGGAGTGCTGGCAATCTGGGGAGTCTTTTCAACTGTCAATTTGATCGTCATAAAAAAGTTCAATTGTTTTTTCAATCCTGTTTCCTATGCCGTTTCGGTCAATACCTCTCCGGCGGCGGTGTCTGGTGCAGCTGAAAAAACTTTCACATTTCCCCCGCTTGTCAAAACAGTCTGCAAGATGGCACTGAGGACGCCCCGGCTCCTGAGCCCCGAAGAGATCCCGGAAAATCTGAACATCCATTTTTTAAGAACAAAGATCCCCTTTTTAAGAGTTCCCTTTGAATTTTATCCACTCTTCGCCGCTGCGGCAATGCTTTTCCTGCTTCTGACAGGCCGCTGGAAGAAAAAGGAAGGTTTTCTTCTGGTTCCCGTTTTTGCCCTTGCCGTTTTTCTCTGCATCCGGGAGCCAATCGGACGTTACCGGCTTCTGCTGCTTCCCTGGTTCACCCTTCTGACAGTATGGCTTTTCAGTTACTTCAGCGCAAAAAAAAGCAGATTGCCGCTTTGTCTGATCGTCTCGGGAGTTCTTATTTTCATCGGTTGCACCCTGACAGCCCATCCCCTGCGGGGCGCGGATTTCTTTGCCTGGGGAGTGGCACTGGAAAAAGAGGCAGGAAAAACGACTCCCGAAGCGCTGAAAGAATTTAAATCCGCCTTTCTGCTCAAACCGGATTCCAACCATGCTGTTTCCCTCATAACCCGTGCCATGAAAGCCAATGACCGGGAACTTGCACAGGAAACAGCACGAAAGTGGATGGCGGCAAGCCGCAACAGTACACTTTCCTGTTACTACGCTGCACTTGCCGCGTTCCCTGAAATGGACAAGATGGAACACTTCTTTTCCCTTGTCAATGAAAAGGAACTCCCCCCGAAGCTGCGTTTCCGTTATTTCTTTATGCGGGGAGATATCAGTTACCGAAAGGGCCGTTTCAGTGAAGCGGCAATTTTCTATAAATCAGCGTTACAGCTGCCGGAAGGGACTCCCGCGCAGCGTCAATATGCAGAAAAAATGATCCAACGACCGGAGATGAAAAAATGATTGAAGGATTCCGCATCGTCGATGCCCATTGTCATCCCATCAATGACAATCTGGCAAACTCAAAATTCAATGCTTATGGCTCTCCTGACAACGCAGTTGATTTTTTTGCAGATATGCGTGCCTACGGCATGGACTTCTGTGTAGGGTCAGTGATCCGTTCAACTAAAGAGCCTGTGGATTTTACACCTTTTGCCGAAACCAATGCTGCCGGATTTGAGCTTGAAGAAAAGTATCCCGACTTTTATCAGACAGGTATCCGCATCAATCCCCTCTTTGTGAAGGACTCCATTGCGGAACTTGAAAAATACCACAAAAAAGGTGTTACCTGGATCGGGGAACTGGTTCCTTATATGAGCGGATACACCTCTATTTCAACGCCTGAGATCCTTGAGATCTTCGGGGTTGCGAGGGATATGGGGATGACGGTCAACATCCACTCTCCCGGCACAGAGGATCTTGACAGACTGATGAAAAATCTCCCTGATTTGAAGGTGGTCGCCGCCCATCCCGGAGAACGCGCCGCTGTTCTGGAGCGCACCGAACTGATGAAAAAGCACAAAAATCTCCACTGGGATATTTCAGGGACAGGCCTCTTCCGTTGGGGGATGCTCCGTTATTTGGTGGAACAGTGCGGTGCAGAAAAGCTCCTTTTCGGAACCGATTTCCCCATCTGCAATATTTCCATGCAGGTCTACGGCGTCTTGAGCGAAAAAATCTCTGAAGAGGCAAAGGCTGCCATCTTCTCAGGCAACTACGACCGCCTTTCAGGACGCAGCAGATAAAATGCCGGAACTGCCTGAAGTTGAAAATATCGGCAGGGCGCTGAAGAAACATCTTGTCGGGAAAAAGATCCGGAACATAGAAGTTTTCACCCCTGCCATGCGTACTCCCCTTACGCCCCTGCTTGAAGCTGACCTTATGGGCGCACGATTCCTTGATGTGCGCCGCAGAGGACGCTATCTGACTGCGGAACTTGACCGGGAGCGCTGTTTTCTCATGCATTTCGGCATGTCAGGCGTGGTCAGGGTGGAGCCTGTTTCTGTACCTAAAAGAAAGCATGAACACCTTTTCATACACCTTGATGACGGAAATGTATTCCGCTTTGAATGCACAAGACGCTTCAGCATCTTTGAACTCCATGAACTTTCCTCCGGGGAAAGGTTCCCGGCTGTTCTTGACAAACTGGGGGTGGAGCCTCTGGAAAAAGAGTTTAACGCCCCCTTCCTGCACGCTGAGGCGGCAAGGGTAAAAACATGTGTCAAGAACTTCCTGATGGATAACGCCGTCGTTGTGGGCATCGGCAATATTTATGCCACAGAAACCTTGTTTGCCTGCGGCATAGATCCCCGGCGCCGTGCTTCAACACTTACACTTCCTGAATGTAAAAAAATCGTCAAGCATTCAAAAGAGATCCTCGCTTGCGCCATTGAATCAGGGGGGACTACCATCTCAGACTTTCTTAATGTTGACGGCAGCAAAGGGGAGTTCGTTTCTGAATTGAAAGCCTACGGCCGCACCGGATGCCCCTGTTTCAAATGCGGTACGACCATTGAAAGTGTTCAGCTGGGGGGGAGAACTTCTGCATTCTGCCCCCATTGCCAGAAATGAGCTTATTTCAAGGGAGAAAAAGATCTTTTACCGCGGCACAAGCACAAATGTTTTACCGTGAGAAACTTTCTTTC
>JAGBWB010000022.1 GCA_017629975.1 Lentisphaeria bacterium | reverse complement strand
GGAAGACCGCAATTTCAGTGCAGTTCTCAACGAAAACTCTTTCAAAGAGTACTGCGCAGGCAAGTCTCCCCGCGTTATTGCCGATTGCAAGGAATACGAAGCCATCGTCAAGATCACAGGGCAGGAAAATGTAAGGGCAGTGGAAAGCTGCTGTACCGGATTGATCCGCACGGAGTTTTTCCCCTACGACAACAATGCTGACAGTCTCGTGTATATCCGCGAAGCTGTTGAACTCAGAGGATAAAATAAAAAATGTCAGAGCAAAGAGAAGAAGCTGTTTCCCCGGTGCCTTTTTTCAAAAAGGTATGGTTTAAGATCCTGGTGATTTTCATCATTATTCTCTTTGCAGCTGTGGTAATCATAACAAAGCTGCTGTTTGCCCCCTGGGAAAATGTGCCGCCGGTGGTCACGTCATTCGCTGACATCTCAGCTCAATACCGTTTGATGAAGCATTTTTCCCGGGATTTTTCCAAACAGGAAAAAATCCCGGAAAAGAGCGTCATAAAATTATCAGCAAATGAGATCAACTCTCTTTTCCGCCTTGTTGCCAATATCACACCGAATAGCTCCCCCTACCCTTTGCGCTATTATCGTCTTTCTTTCTCAAAAGAGGGTATTTTTTCTGCGGCACTCCCGCTTGATACCGGAAAAAAATGGCTTTGGGGAGGAACTCTTTACCTGAAAGTCAGATTCACTCTTTCAAAAGAAGAAAACGCTTCTTTGCAGTGCCGTATCATCTCTTTGCAGGCAACTTCACTCCCACTGAGCAGTTCACTGGGACAGAAAGCGGTTGATATCTTCATGAATGAGGAAAAGATCCAAAAGGATCTTGAAAAAATCAACAAGGTTCTCCGCCAGGTCACTTTTGACGGAAAGAAACTTGTGATCACCTATAATTCGGTTCAGCTGTCAAATGCGTTAAGCCGATTCCCCTCCCCCGAATAACTTCTGTGCTGCGGAAAAATGGGCACAAAAAAAGAAAGCAGGTTGTATCATCTCGCGACCACACAAGACAGTAAGCTCAAAAGAGAGCCCGATGCAAATATTGTTTCCGAGACTGACCTGCTTTCTGATATATAAATTAACACGCCGCAGGGCAAAAGTCAAATTTTTTTTGCTTGAAATCTGAGATTTTCCATTACTTCAGCAGATTTTCCAGTTCATCTCTCAGGATGACCATACCATGCTCGCAAAATCTGCCGCCCTCTTTAAGGTATCCTGCGACAGCTTTCCGCATACCGGTATTGTGGGGGCGTTTGTCAATATCCGCCGGAGTTCCGTTGGGGATGTCAAAGACGCGCCAGACGATTTCGTTGGTCTCATCCACTCCTTCCATCCGGAAAATATGCCCCAGACGCTGAAAATCTGCCAGATTGGTACTTTTCATGATCTGTGTAAACACAGGATCGAGGATCCAGGAGTAACAGACCACAGCCTTATAGTCGAAATCAGGTCTGTATTCAGCAAAGAATCTAACGATCTTTCTCAGAGAATCAATGCAAAGCTCCCGCTTCAAAGGACCCGCTGCCGGAATGTGCAGATTGATAGCAGGATCCCCGAAAGAAAAGAGCGCCTTGCTGTTGTGCTCTTCACAAGGCTCCAGACGCACTGTTCCGTCGGCATCGCGGAAACAGGCGACCTTGCCGTAAAAAGCGTGATCGTAGTTGCACTGCAATCTGCCGAACTGGAGAATGGAACCCTTTCTGAGCGCTTTGGTCCAGCCGTAGATACGCATATCAAGCCCGGCAATGCCGCAATCGGCCATGAATTTATCCAGCCACAACCCCAGATCGGGTTTGATATCCTCAAGCATCTGCTGAGTAAAGTTCATCTTTTTGTAATGAGCAACCATTTGAGGCCATCCGGCAACAGCCATAACCAGCATGAAGCGGCGGTATTCCTCACCGGGGAAAGCCTTCCGGATCTCTTCAGGATCAAAGGTATCCCCCTGAAAGATCCGGTCAAAAAAGGCGGGATCGATTTTTTCAAAAAAGGGTTTGTTCTGCGCCACATACTCCTCTTTCAATTGAAGTTCTGCGGCGTAATCTGTAAATTCTTTCCAGCTCAGCATGATCATTTCCTTGTTTCAAGTCCCGCTTCCTCCAAGTGGAAACGGAAGTTATTTTTTCTCAATTCGGAACGGAGTTCCTCAAGTTTGACCTCTTTGGGGTCGCAGTTGTTTTTGACGGCAAGAGCCGCAGCAACACCGGCAGCTTCCCCCGTCATGGCGGCAGCAGGGATCACCCGGAACGTTTCCCAGGCATCTCCCACTGCCCCCATACATCTGCCTGCGACAAGAGCGCCGTTGATCTTTTCAGGCAGCAAAGTACCATAGGGCGTTTCCCAGACAAATCCCTTTTTGCGCCAGTCGGCGTAAAGTCCGATGGAGTCCTCAAAATGTCTGCCGTACATATCATCGTCAAGCATGAAACAGCATTTGGCACAGGCGATCTTGCGGAACTGAGGCATAGCGGGAAGATGCAGCGGAAAATGCTTGTGTCTCAATGCCGGATCTTCAGCGTAGATCTTTTCGTAATGCTCCCGGATGATCTGCCATGCCGTCCGGGTGAAACGCGTTGCGCTCTTTCCAGTTTCGGGCGCATCGATTTTCGGATATTGATTGATGGGTCCTGTGGGCTGAATGTGGATGTCATCAGTAAAATGATAACGCTCAGCTCTGCCGGGAGCATTCTCAAGCCACCAGGGGGAAATAAAGTTTTCCCCTGTTTCAAAAGCGCCCCCTGCCCTGCGGATCAGAGAGGCATCGCCGGTGGTATCGATGAAACATCCCCCCTCAATTGAAAAAGTCCCTGAGGCATTGGCAGCCTGAATGGTACGGATGGCGTTATTCTCATCTGTTTGCGCTCCAATAACCATGGTATCCAGAAAAAGTTCAACGCCGCATTCAAGCAGCACTTTATCAAGTTCCAGAGTAAATCCGGCAGGGTTGAAGTAACACTTGTAACGTACTTCATTTGAATTGTACCCTTGAGGGCCGCCCCATTTTTCAGGAAGTTCAAAGGGGCCGTAATTCAAACTGCGCTTGAGCAACTCCTCGGCGATGCCGAAAGTCACCTGAGTACCGAAACCATCGCACAAGGGCAGATAAACCAGTATAAGACCGCTTGTCGCCAATCCGCCGATGAGCGTCTGTTTCTCAATGAGGGCGGTTTTCATCCCCTTCCGGGCGGCGGCAACAGCGGCGGCAATGCCTGCGATACCGGCACCTGTTACGACAACATCATATTTCAAATTATCACTCATAAAATCACTCCGTATCATATTCCTGTTGAATATAGCATTGAAAGTCTGTTTTTTCAAGGAGTCCTTTGCTCAGCTTTACAAATTCGGCACAAAAAAAGCGACCGGAGCAACTCCGGCCGCCGGATGTTCTTTCAACAACTTTTTACTTACAGATCTTTTGGGTCAAAGTTGTCATCGTAGTATTTTGTCAGTTTGAGAGAACTGGTATTCAGCTGAGCGGGTGTCAGAGCCTCTGCGCGTCCGTCAGCATAGGCAACTGTGGTACTTCCGACATGGACTGAAGCAATACGAGCCTCATTCTCGCTGGCATCAGTGGCGTGATTGAATTTGGGTTTTCCGCCGTTGGGGCTGAAGGTCCAGAAGGGAGTATCCTGATCGCTGACCAGAGAGAAAGAATCGCCGAGGAGGATCATGTCGCTGGGATTTTTCATTTTTTCAAGAACGTAAGCCACAGAACGGTCCTTGGTGGTACGATCACCGTCTTTGGCAACGAAACGGCCGACACTCTTTTTGTTGTCATCATACCATTCGCCTTCGGTACCGAAGTCCACATCGATCATTCCCACGGCGTTGGTACCGCCGGAATTGAGTTCTTTCTTGTTGATGGTATTGCAGAACATGACTTTCTTGGAAACCATCTCTTTGGAGTAGTTCTTTTCTGCATCCGCATCAGCATCGCCGAGTCCGGCAAGGATCCAGGAGTAAGGACGCATAGTACCGTTCACATTGATCATATAGGGGATCATGCTGGTGTGATCGTTGCCATACATACGCAGAACGGTCATGATCTGCTTTTTATTGTTGATACACTCGGTGGTGCGGCCTCTGGCCTGAGCGTGGCCCAGAGCGGGCATGACGAGACCTGCCAGAATGGCAATGATGGCGATGACCACCAGCAGCTCAATAAGGGTAAAATTCTTTCTCATGATCTTCTTCCTTTTTTATACTTTTAAAAACAAGCGACATACGCTTTACAATTAACCGCAGTAAATATACGACATTTTTTATAAAAAAGCAAGTATTTCAAGAAAAAAACAATAAACTTTTTTCCGTTTTTTTCCAGTTTTCTGAAAAAATCCTCATTCTGAGAGGAATATGCGCCAGGATAAAAAATTTCATCAAAGCTGAATAAAACTGTAAAAAAGTTTTTCCCGGAACTTGAAATTTTTTTCTTTTCATGGTATATTGAAAAAAAGCCGCAGTACGGACATTTTGTTTTCCGTACTTTCCATTCAACAACACAGGAGTAAATTGTCTTTATGAGTACCAGCGACGACCCTGGATCGCGATTGCGGTCTGAAACGGGAATGAAGCTCCTGTCCTTATTTGTCAAAGTTCTTTGATACGCAAGAAGCTCCTTTTCCCTTTTCAGATTGCCTGAAGACCAAAAATTTTACCGGATAAAAAGGAGTTCAACATGTTGAGATGTTATGACCTGGTGGATGGTCGTGT
>JAGBWB010000264.1 GCA_017629975.1 Lentisphaeria bacterium | reverse complement strand
TATAAACTTCCTATTTTCCATGATAAACGGGGATACAGGCAAGGTAGACCAGAGGCTCGGTCCCGGTACATTCCATGGAGTGTTCCTCGCCGGAGCGGCAGATGGTGGCATCGCCGGGTCCCAGCTCCACCCATTCGCCGTTGTCCCATGAGCGGCCGTGACCGGAAAGGATGTAATAGATCTCCTCCTCGCCGTCGTGGCTGTGGATCCCCACGGAACACCCCGGTTCAAGGGTCAGACGGGAAAACTGGCGGCAGCTTGAACGCATCTCTTCGTTGGAGTTCTTTTTCCAGATGTGTTCAAATTTGACACTTCCTCTGCCCCCTTTCATATCCTGACGGAACTCTACAGTGTATTGATCGCTTTTTCTGTTCATAGTTTGTTTCTCTCAACCTTTTTACGGAATCTCTTCGACGACGGCGCCGATGGAGCGGAGTTTTTCCACCAGATTGCCGTAGCCGCGGTAGATGATCTCTGCCCGGTGGATGCGGCTTTCGCCTTTGGCGCAGAGGGCGGCGATGACCAGAGCCATTCCGGCGCGGATATCGGGACTGGAAAGAACTGTTCCGTGGAGTTCGGAGGGTCCTGTGATCACTGCCCGGTGGGGGTCGCAGACGATGGCGTTGGCGCGCATATCTATCAGGCGGTCGATGAAGTTCATTCTGCCGTCAAACATCTTTTCAAAGAAAGTGACCGTTCCCCGGCACTGGGTCGCCGCCACAATGGTGCAGCTCATCATATCCGTGGGGAACTGTGGCCAGGGACCGTCTGAGATCTGGAGAAAGGGTCCCCCTGAATCGTACTTGATCTGGCGGCTCTGGTCGGCGCTGACGGTGATGCGGTTGTCATAGAGTCCCACATTGATCCCCAGTCTTTCGTAGACACGCCGGAGCATCCAGAAACTTCTGGGGCGCACGCCCTCAATGGTGAGGTCGGCGCCGGTGGCGGCGGCAAGAGCCACAAAGCTGCCCGCATTGATATGGTCAAAGATCACTTCGTGTTCCACGCCGTGAAGTTTTTCCACCCCCTCAATGGTCAGGATGTTGCTGCCGATGCCGCTGATCCTTGCCCCCATCTTGTTGAGCATTTCTGCAAGGTCGCCCACATGGGGTTCGCAGGCGGCGTTGTAGAGAGTTGTGGTTCCTTCGGCGGTGACGGCGGCGGAGATGATCTGTTCAGTGGCGGTGACGCTGGGTTCATCCAGAAAAAGCTCCCTGCCCTGAAGGCGTTTCCCCTGCCGGGTGAAGCGGAACGAGGCGTCCTCAGAGAATTTGGCGCCCAGATTTTCCAGACCGTAGAAGTGTCCGTCAAGGCGTCTTCTGCCGATGGAGTCGCCGCCGGGGCGTCCCAGTTCCACTCTGCCGCAGCGCGCCAGAAGAGGACCTGCAAAGAGGATGCTTGTGCGGTTGAGGGCGCACAGCTCTTTAGGCACATCGGTGCGGACCACTTTAGGACAGCGGAAAGAGAGAGTGTTTTTCTCAAAAGAGACTTCGGCGCCCAGATGGACGGCGATTTCAAGCATGGTTCTCACATCCAGAATGTCGGGGACGTTCCGGAGCACACAGGGTTCATCAGTCAGCATCAGAGCGGCGATCATGGGGAGGACGGCGTTTTTGTTCCCCCCCACCCGGAGCGTTCCGCCCAGAGTCTGTCTGCCTTTGATAATAAGTGACGGCATAAAATTTCCCTCTGCTCTGAATTACTGGGCGTCAAGGAATCCGCGCACCACAGCCGCCTGTTCGGGCCACTTGAGGATCTCCCGGTCGCCCAGGATCACCAGACCGTCGATCTTGCCCTTGGCAAGGAGGACCCGGGCGCCCTTGAGCTGGTGGAGCAGCAGTTCGGGCAGCGCTCCGGCATCGGCGGTGCCGTAGTCGTGGAGAAAGAGTCCCAGAAGCACTTTCTTATGGGGGAACTGGTAACGGCAGTGGTCAACGCTCTTTTCCAGATGAAGGAGTTCTTCCTGATTCCAGAACCACAGATTCACGCCGTCCAGATAGGGCAGAAGCGGCGTGAAATCCTTTTCGGCAAGTTCGTGCTGATAGACCACGCCGAAAAGTTCCAGAGCGGGGTTGTGCTTTTTCAGATTGGCGCTGATGGTCGCCACCTGGTCGATCTTCTCTCTGGTGATGGTTTTGGAGCCTGAGGTCATATCGTCCATCATTCCGCCCCTGATATTGGGGTACTTGAGAGAGAGCTGACTGAGTTTTTCGGCGCATTCGGCGTCGGTTTCGGGCTGCTGTCCGGGGGCGCGGCAGGTGGAGCTGACCATGCAGAGCAGCTGTTTCATATCGGCGTGGATCTTCAGCATCTCATCGCTGGTGGCGCCGTAAACGTAGACGCCGTTTTCAGCGTTGAAATAACGGGCGTTGCAAGCCAGAGTGTCCGGCTGCATGGAGCCGCCCCACTCGGGGGTGGGACCGCCCCAGAGCCACACCTTATCCTTAGTGAGGGGTGCGCCCTTCTCCCAGGGGCCCAGTTTCTCAAGTTCAAAGCGGACCGCTTCGGCGAATGCGGACTCCTCGCCGTAGATCTGGCGGCTGAACTCTTCAAGGAGGGGAGTCCTTGTGGCATCGGCGGTGGCGCATCGCTCCCAGTATCCGGGGGCGGCGGTTTCGCCGAGTCCATTCCGCATGATCTCCTGCAGGAGCTTTGAACGTTCACGGAGTTTTTTGACAGCTTCTTCAAGATTGGGCAGCATGATAGAGTTCCTTAATTATTTGATTTCAATTGAAAATATTGGCAAGAACGGCACTGTAAAGGCGGTGTCCGTAGTCGTTAGGGTGATTGACACCGTTGCCGGTGAGGTCGTAAAAGTCCTTTTTCTCAAGGACTTTGCTCCAGAGAGCGTGAAGATCGGCAACGGCACATCCGGGAGCGGCAAGGCTCTTTACAGCCTGAGCGAACTCCAGAGAACGCTGAGCGCTTTCCCCCAGCCAGATGGGGTTCCGGGTCATGGATGTGACCAGCAGAAACTCCGTATGGCTGTGTAGAGCACGCTTTTTTTCCATGATGGTGCAGAGATTGGCCACATAATCTTTGACCGGCACGCCTCCCAGTTCGTTCATGCCGTAGGCGATGACCAGCAGATCGCAGGGGGGAGTGAGCCAGCGCTCTTCAATGTCAAAGGCGTGGCGGGAACCTGTGCCTGCAATGGCGGCATTTTGGACTGTTATCTCTGAAGAGCTCTTTTTTCTGAGAGTTTCAGCAAAGATGTCGATGTAAGGAGGAGCAAAGGGGGGAGTATTGACAAACTTTGTGGCGTTGAAGCCTTCGCTGATACTGTCGCCGATGAGGGTGACTGAAAGGGGGGCGCCTTCTGCAAGTTTCTGCCTGACGCGGGGCAGCAGCGCAGGGTCGGGAGCGGGCAGTTCGGGGAAGACGCTCCCCGGAACGGCCCGGTAGTCCACAAGGATCTGATGTTCGGCGAAAAAGGCGTTGTTGTCAAAGAGCAGCACTTTTCCCTCCGGTCCCCCCTTGATGGCATTGGCTTTGGGGTCGGGCAGATAGAGCGCCTTTTCCGGATCGGGAAAAATCTCCTGTTCCTCAATGCCGCAGATGCCGGAACCGGGAACGGGGAAGATCAGGTCGCTGCCGGGGGTGTGGGTGAAGTGGATATCAGAAGCATACTCTTTCTGCAAAGTGGGATTGTAAACTTTGAGCACCTTTTCAGCGGCAAAGAGGAGCCGCACCGGGGCACTGCCTTTGAAAAGTCCCGATTCGCCGGAAACGAGACGGGTTTCCTTATCCCAGAGAGCTTTTGTATACATGATCTCTCACGCCCTCCTTTCAAGGTATTCAATGACATATTGGCAGTTCAGCACCTTTTCGCGCAGATCGTTGAGGGTGTAGAAGTAGTGGTTGCTGGCTTCAAACCCCATGCGTGAATCTTTGCGTGCGATCTCATAGAGGAGCCGGGTGTTTTCAAGTTCATTCCGGGCGCACTCCGCCATGATCTCTTTCTGAAATCCGTTGTCCCGCGCCCGGGTGAAACGGATCTGCTGGTAACAGGCGTTGAGATGGCAGAAAGAGGCTGTTGCCATGCGGCGCAGCTCCTCAAAGGCTTCGGCTTCCTCAGGCGCAACAGAGCCGGCGGCGCTTTCAAGGAGTTCAAGTCCCTGCTGCCACTGAGTGCAGACAAGGCGGAACTGCTCTTCAAAGATCTCTTCCGGATAGATGGAGCGCCATGCACGAAGATCATCATAAGGAAAGCCCACCATGGTTGCCC
Source organism: Lentisphaeria bacterium (assembly GCA_017629975.1). GTDB lineage: Bacteria > Verrucomicrobiota > Lentisphaeria > Victivallales > Victivallaceae > UBA1784. The sequence goes on along the minus strand of JAGBWB010000264.1, from coordinate 4,897 downwards.
TGTATCCGGTGGGGTGCAGATGCAGCTGATTCATGGGGCCGAAGTTGGTGGGGGCATTGTAGGCGGTTCCCACGCAGAAGGGGAAGTTTCTGAAACCTTCGCTGAAAAGTTTCCAGGCGCGGCAGACCGTTTCCGCCATGGCGGGGGAAAACTTTTCTGCGGCGAGTTCTTCAGGAGTGGCGCTGACCAGTTCCAGATTTCCCCCGGGATATCCTCCCAGAGTCCAGCTGAGCATCAGGGCCCTGACGCCTGCCTCACGGAGATTTTCCAGATGTTCCCGGATCAGGTAGGGCACCGGCAGATAGGGGACGCCCGCCAGCTCCCAGGAGTTGTTGATCTGCACCTTTGCCACTGTCCCAAGTGAAATTTCATTGGCATGTGCCCAGACGGCGCGGGCTTCATCACTGGGGCCCACCTGAGAGATGGAGTAGTCCGCCAGAGTTCCCCTGACGCCCCCCACAGAGGTTTCCATGCCCCACTCTGAAACGCAGTTGACATGACAGTGTCTGCCTTTCGGGAGCAGATCCATGACCGCCTTTTTGAATTTCACCGGCTCGGGATCCCCCGGTTTGCTGCGCCATGCCCAGTCATAGTAGATCATTTCGGCGTCGGGCGCGGCGCGGTGCATACCCCGTTCCATGGCGGCGTTGATATCGGCAACGATCTTTTCCATGGGGAAACGGCTGCATGAAGGACACGTTCTGCCCTCGCATCCGCTGTGGCAGCTGGTGGCATTTTCAGACATGGTGATGGTGAAGATCCCCCCCAGATCCGGAACGGCGGTAAAGATCTTTTCAAGGGAGGATTCAAGATATTCAAGGATCTCCGGCGCGGCGGTGGTGCAGTTGGCGATGGCGTTCCGGGTGTCGATGCCCCGCCACCGGGGTTTCAGGGCGTAGAAAGCCTCAGGCATGGTGCGGGGTTCGTTGAGGTAAAGATAGATGCTGATACCGTATTTTTTACAGCGGGCAACGATCTTTTTGAGATTTTCAACTCTCTTTTCCCAGTTGACTGAGAAGTGTTCCGCTCCGGGGATGGGGCAGAGAAGATAGAGTATGGCGTGGAACCAGACGCCCCGGATGCCCATGGAACTGTATTGCGCCATAAGATTTTCAGGCACAGGATCGTTGAACTCCGCCTCCCCCAGCACATCGCCGCAGCTGGCGGCGTAGGAGTGGATGAAAGTAAAGTCAAAAAGGGATTTTCTTTCTCCTGAAACGCTCCGGGCGCCGTAAAGGTCGGCAAAGGCAAAGGCGGCTTCTGTGCGGCTGCGTCTTTCAGCGGGGAAAAAGTGTTCTGTCTGCTTTTTGATCCACGCGGTCTGTTTTTGTTCCTCTTCAGTAAGGGGCGTCATCCGCAGGGGGGGGCAGGCGGGTTTGAGTTGTCCCAGTTTATGCCAGAAGAAGTCCTCTTCCTTGAGGGTGTACGCCATTTTTTCAGGAGTCCACTCCAGAAGTTCCAGGAGCTGTTCATAGTTGAGCAGATGCCAGTTGTTCCGGATCAAAGTAAGATATCCTTTGGTGAGCCATTTGGGGGAAACCGCAGGAGTGCTTTCAAGCCCCATATCTTCCGCCGCCCGGCGCACCTCTGAAACAGGGACGCGGAGCAGATGTGCGATCTTTTCAGGAGTGACCAGTCCCCAGTTGCGGCAGATGAAATTCTGCCAGCGGCTCGGAAAAACAAGAGTTGTCAGGGGCAGCGGAGCGCTCCCCGCAGGCAGTTCAGAGTGATCCATAGTGTTCTTACCTCAATTACCGGTGTTTTATATTGCTGTTGATGGTGATAATATAGCAAAGTTTACGCCATTCTGCAAGAGAAAAAAAGGCTTTTTTTTCAAATTTTACTGTTATTTCACCTCTTGACAGTGTATATTTACTTGTGTACAATCAAATCATGCCGGAAAAAGTGCAGTAACGGAACATCAGGGAGAAAAAAAATTGGCTGAAAAAAAGACATGGCAAATAAGATACCGCGGTCCTCTGGGCAGGGCTTTTGAGAAATTCTGTCTTCACCGTCTGGCTGAAACAGATTTTCACTTACTCCTTTCCCCCTACCGGGAAAAGAGGGGGCATCTCTGCGGCGATCAGGTCATGCTCTGGGGAATGCTCGTTGACTGCGCTCTCCGGCTTCTCCCCTATCTGGAGGGCGCCGAAGCTCTCGAAGCAAAGATCCGCCGGAGCGTTTCAGAGATGATGTCGCTTCAGGAGGAAGACGGATGTATCAGTGCCTTCCCCCGTCCTCTCCAGCTTCAGGGTCTGGATCTCCCCGGCAGAAGATATGTGCTCAACGCCCTTTTGCGCGCCGCCGCCATGCCGGAAGCTGATGAAAAGATCAAAGAGTGCTGTCTCCGCATGACCGATCAGCTCATCTCCCTTGTGGGCAGAGACAAACGCCCTGTCATCTACTGCGGAAACTGCGGAGGACTTGACGCATCAGCCATACTTGACAGTGTCGTTGGAGTCTACCGGCTGACGAAAGAAAAACGCGTTCTGGAGTTCGCACGCTATATCGCTGCAAGCGGATGCTCCCAGCAGCACAACATTTTCAGCGCTTTCAAAAGCGGCATGGAACCCCGTTTGCTGGGCAACGGCAATGCCGTGGGGCTGACCGACTGTTTCAGGGGTGTTGCGGAACTTTGCAAAGTTGATCCCGCCAGCGCCGCAGAGTATAAGAAACTGTGCCAGCTTTACATGGAGCGCATCAACGCCGAAGAACTTTTCATAACCGGCGCCGGGGGCGGGGGCAACAGCTCCGGAACTCTCTGGTGCCGCGGCGCTTACCGCCAGACGGAAAGTTCCTGCGCCGGAGGCCCCATGGGCAGCACCCAGGTGACCACCGCCTGTTTGCAGTATTTCGCAGCCCTCACCGCTCTGACGGATCCGCTTCAGCCCTTTGCGCTTGCGGAGCGCTCTTTTTACAACGCCTTTCTCGGTGCGTGGAACGAAAAGAAACTCTGCTGGGATCATCTGGAACCCACCCCCCTGACCACCGCAAGAAGGTACTCTTCACCGGAAGACACCTCTCTCTACGACCTGCTCCGGGGAGCAGAAGCCCTTGCCCTGTTCCCTGAAATGGCGATGGTTCCCATTGAAAACGGCGCAGTGCTCAATTTTTATGAGGATCTGGAGGCCCAGATCCCCCGTAAAGCCATGATCCGTGTCACAGGGGGGTATCCCGGCAGCACCAAAGCGCACATCAGCATCAGGAGCCGGACGCCCTTTACCATATCCATGCGTATCCCCGACTACTGCAAGGGGGTCTATTATCTGGATTCACTTCTTGCGTGGCAGAAGAACTCCTATCTGACCATCACCCGTCCCTGGGATGCCGATGAGATACTGACATTGGAGTTTGACTCCAAAGTGAAGACCCACTATCCGCCGGATGACTCCCGGTATCAGGCATTCACCCGCGCGGGCATCGTCCTTGCGGCAGATGAGCGCCAGGCTCAAATTGAGGATTCCATGACGCTGCTCTGGCGCAACAAACTTGCCTTTGTTGACTACGCCTCAGCGGGGAAACCCGCTGACTGCGGCGCAAAGTTCAATGTATGGTTCACAAAGCTCTTCCCTCAATATCTTTTCCACTACACGGACAAAGATTGATTTTTGAACTTTGCCTTATTTTATCACCTCTGTTCCCGTCACGGAGACGGTAGAATAACTTCTTCCCGAAAAGTTTATACAGTCTCCTTTTATTAAAGCACCGGGGGGGATTGCTGCCAGATAAAAGGTATGTTTTTTTGCTTTGCCGAAGCGTGCGGCGTATTTGATTTGCATTTTCTGCCACTGCAATTGACCTTTTACATACTTTGACAATCTTTCTGAAGATGTTTGCGCTCCGTCAGTAATGACCAGAGCGCCGTATCTGCGGATCGTATCCCAGTGCAGGCGAAGCAGGAGCGGGTCGCTATCCGGCGCAGCTTTCATTTTATACTTGAAAGCATTCTGCAATGATGATGCATGCCAGACATCCCCTGTGATAAAAGGGATCTCCCTGCCGGTTTTTTCGCGGTAGAAATTTTCGGCAACTTTACGGAGTTCCTCTTTGTCAATGTGGTAACGGAATTTGCTTTTGAAATTGTGATACCCGGCAGAAAACAACATGAGTATCACTGCGAATACACTGCACAGCCAGGCGAAAGTACGCTTACTGCGTGAATTGATTTCATTGGAGAAAAAGGAGATTATAAATATTCCTGCTGTCAAATACAAAGGGAAGGTCCAGGCTGAGCGCAGTCTGTGTCCGCAAATCCCCATCAGCAAAAGAAATGCCGCCTGTCCCCACATGATGAATCCGGAATACCGGCATGCTTCAGGCGCGGCAACTTTCAATTTTCCCCACGGAAGTTTGGGATTTCCCGAAAATCTCATGATCAGAGAGGCCGCAGTCATTGATAAAAAAGGAAGCATGATCGCTCCTGCAATGAATAAAATTTGCACGAAATAAGAGTACTTGGGGGCTTTCCCGTTTTGGATGTAATTGAATACCAGAAAATCAGTATTGATCAAATGGAGAAAATGAGGGAGCATCAGCAGGAAAAAGAACAATGCCGCAGCATAAGGTTTAACAGTCAGCAAAACCCGTCGGGCATTTTTATCTGCAAAGAGGAAGAGGACCAGAGTCAATCCGACAACTCCGGCAGAATACTTGCTCAAACACGCACATGCCGCTGCCGCCGCCGCCAGCAGCCAGTGATGCCATTTATTGGCAGAACATCCGCGGTAGAAGTAGTAAATCAGCATGGGCAGGAAGAGCAGATGAGGGATGTTGGCGTTGAATCCGGGTGTTGCATAATTGTAGAAAATATGAAATGTGATCAGCAAAGTGGAGATAACGCTTATATCTCTGTCAAAAAAACATCTGGATAATTTGTAAATATATATGAATCCAATTG
>JAGBWB010000263.1 GCA_017629975.1 Lentisphaeria bacterium | reverse complement strand
CAGCGGTATCTGCCTAATTTTGTTCATGAGGAAAAAGGGAAGAATCTGGATCAGAAAATGTGAGGTTCATACCACATTGATCCTATTCAGTGTTGTAAAATAAGAGAAGAGTGCTATAGTACACTTTTCAATCGTTGAATTCCCTTAAAATGGAGAGTCTGAATATGAAAAATCTGGAAGAACTTGATTTTAATTTTTGTTTGTATGTTCTGAAAAAATATGCCATCGCTGTGATCGTGGCTATTGTTGTTTCCGGTGGGCTTATGATGGCTTATTCGGCAAGGAAGAAATCGGCTGATGACAGCAGAAAGGTAGTATCCTACAGTACATCGTTCCGCTTGAAATTGGCTTATGAAAATATGAAACGGAATTTCGGCACTTCTTCAAAGTCCGGTTCCGGCACACTGGAGTTGATCCTGAAAGATCCGGAAAAAACTGGACAGATTGAGATCGTGGAAGCAATGGGACTCATTGCTCTGCGCGGTTTCAAGAGCGCAGTGGAAGAGGAATTTTTCAAGCGAACCGGAAAAAGGATTGTGCTGGATAATAAAATAATTGATATTTTCAATAAAAGTGTGTTTGTCAGTGTGTCGGTGAAAGTCGGAAAATTGAAGCAGGAGGAGGCTTTTACTGTTGCAAAAATTGTGGGAGATCTGGGGGTTCCTTATCTGAAAAAACAAAAAAATCTGGAAAATGTGGTCCTGGTGGAATATGCCGTTCCGGTTATGAACAATAACAGCAGTAACAAAGCTTCAATTATTTGTATTGTATGCGGTTTATTTGTGTTGCTGCTTGGATTTTTGATCGAAATCTTCCGGGATCCGGTTCTTGGAGTGAAAAATCTTGAAAGACTGACCGGAAAACAGGTTCTGGCCAATTGGAAGGATCCCATGAGCAGGACTGCCTGTGGATCCTGGATTTGCCGGCAGTTCTCCGGAGGGGGTGTGTTGTCTCTGATCTGTTGTTCCGGTGTAAGTGATGATGCAGCCGCTCTGGAAACAGCACTTGTCAAATGCGGAAAGCGTGTGGGGATCCTTCTGTTTCCCGGCAGTAAGACCTGTACTGCCGACGGCATGAGGACGGTTGTCCTGGAAGATATGAAACAGTATCATGCCAAACTGGCAGAAATGCAGAAAGAGTTCGATTATGTACTGGCAGTTCTCCCTGTGGACAAGGTATATGAAGATCTGCCTCTGCTGGTTGCGGATTCCTCTGTTCTGCTCCGGGTCGGATTGAAGAAAACCAGAATCGCAGAAATGGAAAAGATTATGGGCGTATTTATGCTGACCAATACGGAAATTGCAGGTTTCATTACCGAATAAAATAGTTTTTGTATGGAGAGAAATACCGTATGCTGGGAAATATATCTTGGGTTTTATCTTTATACCTGCCTTATGTTACCATGGGACTGGTTCTTGCATTACTGTTGACTCGCACTGCTATTTTTGTTCTGCCCCGTATCGGCTTCATTGATGTTCCCCATGGACGTCATCAACATGCCAAACCTGTTCCCCGGGGAGGGGGGATTGCGATTTGGTTTTCTTTCTTTTTGACTGTCGCCCTTCTGACCATGATGTTCAAGCATAATGGAAATTCTCACTACGGAGAAACGTTGCGGTTTCTTCTGAATTTTCTGGGGCCGGCTTTGATTATTCTTCTGACCGGGGTTCTGGATGACCGGTACGAGTTACGCAGTGTCGTGAAGCTGCTTGCTCAAATTGCGGCAGGCTGTGTTCTGTACTTCAGCGGAGTTGGAATCACCAGTTTATATCATTTGCAGCTGCCGGTGGCTGTTGCGTTGCCGCTTACTGTCCTCTGGTGCGTGATCATTATCAATGCATTTAATTTGATTGACGGTCTGGATGGAATTGCATCGGGCCTGGCAGTGATCTCCTCTTTTCTTCTGGCGATATGGGTCGGCAGTACAGGCGGATCAGAAGTCATGGTTATGATTCTTTTGATTTTCAGCGGCTGTAATCTTGGTTTTCTACGGTATAACTTTTCCCCTGCTAAAATATTTATGGGGGATACCGGGAGTATGTTTCTCGGGTTGTTCTTTGCCTATGTAAGTATGCTTTGTTCTGCAAAGTCTGTGACCCTGACAACGTTTTTTGTGCCGCTGGCTGCTATCGGAATTCCCATCTTTGATGTGTTTCTTGCCATCTGGAGACGTTTTTTCAGACGGTACATCAATAAACAGAGCCAATGCAGTATTATGCAGGGAGATCATGATCACCTCCATCACCGGATTTTTCATGAAACAGGCAGTACGCATAAAACGGCTTGTATTATCTATGCCCTCTCCTTGTTTTTTTCGCTGTTCACCATGGGCAGTGTCCTGTTGCGTCATCAGGTTCCGGCACTGTTTTTTCTTCTTCTTCTGACTACTTTTTTTGTTATGATCCGTTGTGCCAGTATTGAGGTTTTTGATACATTGCGCTGTGTTGTAAAGGGTTTGCAGGTTCCTCATCGGAATATTCTCTTTACAGTGGCTCACCCGGTATTGGATGTTCTGATTAT
>JAGBWB010000262.1 GCA_017629975.1 Lentisphaeria bacterium | reverse complement strand
CTTTCCTATCCTCAAAGGAACCCATGAGGGCTGTATTTCCTGTTCTCCCCATGAGTTGGAAACGGCAATTTCTTCTGTTTGGGCATTATAGCCGATAACAAGACAGATGTGGTCTCCGCCCTTAGAGGGAACCTTGAGGCGGCGGAGATGCTTTACCCATTCTTTCGTGGAACGGATCATCGTTCTTGCCCTCCGGCTTTCACTTCTGATTTTTTCATATTCCGGGTTGACACGCATGACCCAGAAAATTGGTATTCCCTGATCAATGTACTTCTTGATCATGGAAAGACGCAAGTCACCGCAGGAAACAGTTCTGAGATTCACAGCGCGGCAAACAGGTGAAAGTGAACTGAGCAAACTGCTGACTGATGTACCGCCCCCCTTGCGGGTGTTGGCTTTATCAGCGATAAAGTGCATATTGATGGTGGTGATCCCATAATATCTCAGAACTCTTTCCACAGTTGCCGGTGCACAATATCCTTTGGAGCCCTGATTGACCATGGGGATATCGGCAATAAATCTGTCACCGAAACTGTTTTCTTTCACCTTTTGAGAAAAATCTTTATCCTTGAGATCGATCTTTTCTTTTCCGGCAGCAGAGAGATTTTTATCTCTGAAAAGAATGTGGATGATAACATACTCTCTGCGGTTATGTTCAAGAAAAATCTCCGTTTCTCCACTCATCCAGGCGAGAGTGCGGCTGTTGACTTTTTTGAGACCATACTTCTGGTTCCGGGATTCACCGAATTGCGCCGTCAACTGAGCGGCAAGCTCTCTTGCGCTGTGGTTGATGGTTCTGCCCATATTCTTTTCTTTTGCCGTATCGCCTTTGTTGGCATAAAAGATATCAATTTGAGAAAGCAGCCCTGAATCATCATAAGAAACACGCATTTCCACGGCAGGGACACCGAAAATTTTCCGGTTGTTCAGAAAGGCGGTACGCAGCATGTTATTGCCGCTGAAACGGATCCCTTTTGACAACATGAAACTTTCAAGTTTCTGCTTTGACCAGCGCTGTTCTGATTTAAGAAAAGGCAATATTGCAGAGTGCTCACCAGCCTCTCTTCCGGGGAGTGATGTGAGTGTTGCCAGAAGTCCGCAAAGTAAAGCTAGAGATATCCGTTTCATATATTCTTCCTGATGGTAAAAAATTACAGAAGCCTGTGCTCGAAAGAACTGCCGGGGCTCCATGCTCCCGGCAGCAGACTCTCTCAATGGCTGTTTTTATTTACTGCGGAGCTGATTGAGAAAAGAAATGACCTTTTCAGTCTTTTTGTGCATCTCAATAAACTTCGCCTGAGACTCTCCAGTCTGGAATGCACCGGCGGCAGGAGCTTTGCCCTTGAAATACCCCGCCTTGAAACCGGGGAAAGCTGCAAACTTTTTGCCGTTGACGGTAAAGGGTTTGGAAAGATCAATGGCGCATCCGGCTGCGGGAGATGCCGCTTTAAGGGTCATATCCGGAAGTCCGGGGATGTTTTTGCTGTTCCACAGATTCTTTGTTTCATCAACGCCGATGATCCTGTTGAGTTTGGCAACGAGGGGGTCACGCTGTCTGGCACTGCGCGCTTTGGGATTGAACGTGTAAAGCAGATTGCCGTGGAAAAGCTCCTGAGTCTGACTTTCCATACCGGGAGAACCCTTCATCACATTGTTGACAAAGAAGAAAGGCATCACCATGCGGAATCTTCTGGAAAGATATCCGACAGTGAACCCGGGTGCAAAATCACTTCCTCCCCAGAAACTGTTGTGATAAATATAGATTTTTCCGGCATCAACAGGGTCAGGCGGATTTTTCTTGTAGACTCTTGTTCCCTTTTCAAAATTGATCATATCGGGTCCCCAGCGGTCGGATTCGCAATGAACATAGATCTGACTTCCGTCATTGGGGGCCTGAACATACAAGTTGCGGTAATGATACTCCTCTCTGTGAGCGCGTTTGCCGCGCAAATCATGGACACGCAAAGGAATACCGCAGTTCATCACCAGATTGCCGGTAAAGACTCCTGAAGTGGTGGCGCCGGAACAGATTCCAACACTTGACATTTCCCGGACCACATTGTCCTTCACTTCGCATTGGGCACCGTAGGCGTCCATACCGATAAGTCCCTGCACGATGATGTTGCTGAGGATCCGTGTATGGCTTCCTCTATCGTTCACGCCGATATCATCTGAGCTTGCAGTTCCGATGATGTACTTGAAAATAAGATAGAGCAATCCGCCGCGCATATCATCGGCACTGCGCAGTCTGAAAAGATCATTACGCACAAATCCGGCAGTCAGCACTGAATTTTTGACGGTGGTATGAGTTACTTTTTCATCAATACGCACCCGGGCGCCGCCGTGCATAAGGAGACAATTGTCAATGGTATTGTAAGAACTCTTCCCCGTCAGACGGAACTGACGGCGGCTGCCCCGCATGTGAAGATCCTTGAAGTTGAGGTAAGAAACACTGCTCAGAATGAATCCCTCGCCCTTTGAGGCTGTGAATGTGTGATTCTGAGGCTTGTCGCCGTTTGCAAAGCGCAAATAAAGATATCCTTTGCTCCAGCCGGAAAGGACATTGTTTATCACAGGCCAGAACTGCTCCTTGCGTTTACCGAAATAACGATGTGTCACCCAGATTTCTTTGGGGAGCGCCAGCAGATCAAATCCGGGGAGACGTTTGCATTCAGGGCCGAATTTACTCCAGAACATATCCTCACCGATTTCAGCGGGAAGTTTTTTCCATCGGGGCAAAGCCATGGTAAAAGAGTTGATAAAGGCGATCATCTTACCGTCCATCATCATGAGATCGGGTCGTTTTGCCAGTTTCGCCTTCCACACACCGGAAGCAACTTCAGGAGCGGGGACCCAGTTGGCAACAGGAATACCGGGAGCCTCCACAATGGAAAGATACTCCCCTTTTTTACCTCTGGTTCCGGCAAAGGTGATGGGAGCACCCTTTTTTCCTGATTTTCTGAAAGTGATCTGTTCACGGTAGACGCCGGGACCGATCTTCACCGTATCGCCGGGTTTCGCCTTGGAAGCGGCAAAACTGATCGTTTTGAAAGGAGCTTTAGCGCTCCCCGGATTTTTATTGTTCCCTGCCGGAGATACATAAAACTCCGCTCCTCCCAGCACGAAAGCAAGAGAAAATCCTAACAAACACACTGTTTTCTTCATCTTGATCCTCCTCTTTTTATCTGTTGTTTCTCAGCATCTTTGCAATATCTTCAGCACGTTTGTGCATCTTGAAAAACTTTTCCTGTGATTCCCCCTGCTGAAAGGCTCCTGCCGCAGGAGCTTTGCCCTTGAAATAGCCGGGCGCAAAACCGGGGAACGCCGTAAATTTTTTACCATTGGCAGTAAAAGGACGGGAAATGTCAATGGCGCACCCGAGAGCCGGAGAACCGGCTTTGAGGCTCATATCCGGCAATCCCGGCACATTGTTTGTGTTCCACAATTTTCCGGTTTCTTCAAGACCGATCAACTTGTTGCGCTGACCGACCACAGGATCTCTCTGGGGCATGGCACGCATGGCAGGATCAAAGGTGTAAAGCAGATTGCCGTTGAAAAGCTCCTGACTGCGGCTTTCCATGCGGGGACCGCCTTTGATCACGTTGTTGACAAAGAAAAACGGCAGCACCCGTTTCAACTTGGAGGCAATGACCCGCACGGTGAAGTTGGAGCCGAGATCGGGTCCGCCCCAGAAAGTGTTGTGATAGATGTAGATGTGTCCGGGATCAACCAGAGTGAGAGGGGTCTGGGGAGCGTTTTTCGCTGCCTTAATGATTTTTGCTTCGTCAGGATTAGGCTCATAAGAAGCGCAGTGAAGAAAAAACTGGGAACCGGCATGGGGCGCTTGAACATAGAGGTTGCGGTAGTGGAACTCTTCACGCCTGGTTCCCACTTTGCCCCGCAGATGGTGGATTCGCAGGACGATACCGCAGTTCATCACCAGATTGCCGGTAAAAGTCCCCGTACAGGCATCCCCGGTGGAAATTCCCACACTTGCCATCTCGCGCACAACATTCTCCTGAACATGGATATCAGCTCCGTAGGCACGGATCCCGACAAGACCTCTGAGGAACACATTTCCGGTGATCCGGGTAAACTTACCATTATGGAGCACCCCCACATCATCAGAAAGAGAAGTGCCGATGATATATTTGAAGATGGTATAAACAAGACAACTCCGCATATCATGACTGCCGCGAAGTCCGAAAAGGTCATCCCGGATAAATCCGGAAGTCAGGATAGAATTCTTCACCAGAGTATGGGTGACTCCCTCATCAATACGCACCCGGGCGCCGCCGTGCATCAAAAGGCAGCTGTCAATGGTGTTGTGAGAACTCCTGCCCTGCAAACGGAACTGGCGGCGGCTGCTCCGCAAATGAAGATCTTTGAAATAAAGATGGGATGCATTGTTCAAAACGAACCCCTCTCCTGTTGAAGCAACGATCTTGTGCCCCTGAGGCTTTTCCCCATTGGCAAAACGGAGATAGAGAAAACCGTCTTTCCATCCGGAAAGCACATACCCTAAAGCGGGCCAGAAAAGTTCCTTGCGCTTGCCGAAATAACGGTGACGCACCAGAATATCTTTGGGGAGCGTCAGCAAATCCAATCCGGGCAAACGCTTGCAGTTGGGGCCGAACTTGCCCCAGAACATATTTTCGTTGAGTTCCGGGGGAAGATCCTTCCACCGGGGAAGTGCCATAGTGGAAGCGTTTATAAAAGCGATCATCTTACCATCCAGCGTAACAAGATCCGGACGTTTTACCAATTTGATCTTCCACACATCCGGAGCGATCTCAGGCGCGGGAACCCATTTGTCAAGGAATATACCGGGCGCTTCGACAATAGTCAGATATTCCCCGTTTTTTCCCCGCGTTCCGGCAAAAGTAATGGGCTGTTCCTTTTTCCCGGACTTATTGAAAACAAGCTGTTCACGGTAGACACCGGGGCCGATCTTCACTGTATCGCCGGGTTTGGCTTTGGAAGCGGCAAAACCGATGGTCCTGAAAGGAGCCTTGGCACTCCCGGAATTTTTATCGTTTCCGTCAGGGGAAACATAAATTTCAGCAGCTCCTGCTGCAAAAGAAAGTAATAAAAGCGGCAGCCATATTCTCTTTTTCATCGTTTATAATTCCCCTGTTACAGATTTCTGTTTGATTCAACTTTCCAATTCTTCCGGCAGCGGTCCGTGAAGTTTTCTCATTCCCTCCACGGCGGCGTTGACCAGTTTCAAAGATTCAAAAGGCTGGATATAGGCCGAGTTGACAGCAGTTTCATAGCCTCCTGCCACATAGCCGTTGGCATGAGGCAGATAACTCAAGTATGCTGTGGAGTTGTAAAGAATGAATGTTCTTTTGTAAGGCGAATGCCACTTGATCTCCTGACCGATCTCAGCAAGCATTTCCCCCGGAACTCCCACAAGACAGACATCATTGTTGAATGCAAGAAACTGGAGTTCAACTTCAGTTTCTCTCTTCCCGGCATACTCAGGCATCTCCTGCCGCATCTGCTGCCGGTCGCGGCGCAGTTTCACAGTCAAACGCTCAATGGAGCCTTTTATTTTCGGATTTTCTATCAGATATTTTTCCTTGTTTCTGCGGGCGTCGCAAACTCCTTTAATGGCAGCGATGGCAAGGTCAGAGGCGCATTTCCTGACGCTTTCCCAGCCGCATTCGGAGTCTTTGGGAAACTGGTCTCCTGCGGCACCGTCTACAAAAACGCACCAGCAGCTGTTATCTTCCATGATCTCCCGCAAGGCGCCGGGGTAGTCCGCTGAAATCTGATGAGACCCCATTCCCGGAGCATGTGACGCAAGGGGATGAGCGGCAAAGTTGATAAGCACTCCCTGGGGATGTTTTGTTTCAGGAGAATTGAAAATCAGCATTCCCAGCTCCTGATCCGTAAAACCGTTGCTCAACGGCTCAAGAGTACGCTGGTGGGGCAGAAAAGTGCAGCTGTTTGAACCATCCACATAGCGGCGGTTATAGTTGGCATCGCACTGACAGGAGTAAAAATAAAGTTCTGTTTCCTGCCACTTTTCCATGGCGGCACTGACAGCCGAGGAGCTCCACCTGTAAAGTTTTTCAATGTACTCAAGATTGGCGCTTCTGCGTCCCAGGGACCGGGTATGGGGACCGCTGTGGGTATGGGTGCAGCTCAATATCACATTTTCTTCAGGACATGCAAGAGCCGCTGCCGTATCCCGCCTGATCTTGCGGATGAATGTTTCATCCAGTCCCAGAAGATCGTAGCCGAGGACAGCTCCTTTGGACTCACCGTCATCCAGCAGCAGAACAGAAAGTTTCAGGTCATCGTGGATCCTGACCGTTACATCGTTCACCCCATACCCTGCGACGGGTTCCCCCACCTCAGGAGTGATTATTTGTTCGTAATGTGCGATTTTCATAATGTTTCTTTTCTTATGATCCACTCAGGGGACTTACTTTCCCGGATTTCTTCTGAGCATGGCAGATACTTCTTCAGTTTTCTTGTGCATCTTGAAGAATTTTTCCTGAGATTCACCCACCTGGAAAGCTCCGGCAGCGGGCGCTTTGCCCTTGAAGTAGCCGGGAGCAAATCCGGGCAGAGCCGGCATGACGCGTCCGGCTTTTCCCGGTCTGGATTTGGTGACGTCAATACCACACTCAAGAGCAGGAGAACCCGCAGTCAATGTCACATCAGGAAGTCCGGGAACACATTTTTTGTTCCAGATCTTCTCATGTTTGACAATGCCGATGCTGCGGTTGATCTTGTAAAGTCCGGGATCGCGGATCGATTTGTCTTTCATGGCGGATTCAGCAAAGAGGTAGAAAAGATTGCCTTCCATAAGGTCAAGAGTCTTGCTGTTGTGACGGGGACAGAATTTGACGATGTTGTTGACAAAATAGAAAGGCATGACCGTGCGGAACATTCTGGCAAATTTGTCAACCATAATACCGTAACCGCCGTCGGCGCCTCCCCAGAAGGTGTTGTGGTAAATATAAAATCTTCCGGGGTCAACAGGGGACGGCGGATTTTTCTTGTAGACTTTTTTACCCTTTTTATCCTTCTCAAAGTTGACCACATCATCGCCGACGGTCATGGAGGAGCAGTGGACAAAGACATTACTGCCGCCGTGAGGCGCCTGCACAAAAAGGTTGCGGTAATGGTACTCTGTGCGAAGCGGATTCCTGTGCTTTTCCCGGATCCGGTGGATCCGCAGCGGAATACCGCAGTTCATTACAAGATTTTCATAGAATCTGCCGCCGCCCAGAGGTCCGGTAACGATGCCCACGCTTGACATTTCACGGACCACATTGCTGTGCAGTTCCACGCCGGGACCGAATCCCTGGACTCCGATCAGTCCCCTGATGATGATATTGCCGGTGATCAGGGTTCCTGTTCCCCGGTTGATGATCCCCACATCGTCAGAGAGGGAGGTTCCGATAATGTACTTGAAGATGAGATAGAGCAAGCCGCCCCGCATGTCTTTACTGCTGCGCAGACCGAAAAGATCGTCGCGGATGAATCCTGCGGTCATGATGTTGTCTTTGATCACCGCATTTTTCACTTCGCCGTCAAGACGGACCCGGGCGCCGCCGTGCATGAGCAGACAATTTTTGACCGTAATAAAAGAACTTTTGCCCTGAACCCGGATCTGATAACGGCTGCCCCGCATGTGAAGATCGGTGAAGGTCAAATGAGAGAGGTTGTCAACAGTGAAACCTTCACCGTAAGCTGCGGTAATAAGATGTTTTTCAGGGGTACTGCCGTTGGCAAAGCGCAAATAGAGCATTCCATTCTGCCATCCGGCAAGCACATAATTGAGCACCGGCCAGAACTGTTCCTGACGCTTGCCGAAATATTGGTGTTTCACCTTGATATTTTTGTCAAGTGCCAGAAGATCAAGTCCGGGAATACGTTTACACTTGGGGCCGAAACTGTCCCAGATATCATTTTCAATAATGAGAGGGGGCAGTGTTTTGCGGCGCTTGAGTTCCATGGTGCGTGAATTGATGAGAGCGATCATCTTTCCATCGACCATAACAATGCTTGGACGCTGGGCAAGTTTTGTCTTCCAGACGTTGGGGGCGATCTCAGGGGCGGGAACCCATTTGTCAAGAGTGGTTCCGTTGGATTCAACAATGGTCAGAAACTCGCCTTTCCTGCCCCTTGTTCCGGCAAACGTGATGGGGGCGCCTTTTTTACCGGATCTGGTAAATTGGATCTGTTCCCGGTAAATCCCGGGAAGAATTTTCACCGTATCCCCGGGACCTGCTTTTTTTGACGCAAAAGCAATGGTTTTCCAGGGGGATTTTTCACTTCCGGAGTTGGCATCACTTCCGGAATTGGAAACATAAAAGGTTTTGGCATCAGCGGAGCAGAAACAAAGTACAAACACCGCTGCCAGCAGAATTTTTTTAATCATAAATAAGATTTCTCCGTAAAATTATTTGTAACTCATCTTCTTCATCATATCAACGGCACGCTGTCCTTTATCATAGAGCTTTCTGAAAAGGGCATCGGATTCATTTTTCTGCAGAGCGCCGGCAAAGGGAGCTTTGCCCTTGAAGTAACCGGACTTGAAGCCGGGAAGCGCATCATATTTCTTACCTTTGTAGGTGTAAGGCTTTGAGATGTCCACGCCGCACTCAGCAGGGGAGAAATCAGCCGCAAGCGCCATCTGAGGCATACCTGAAGTTTTTCCGGGAGCCCACATTTTTTTGCTTGTTTCAAGGGACAATGCACGGTTGTTTTTGGGAACATCGGTATCCTGCATTTTTTCCTGAACAGGGGGAGTTGTCAGGTAAAGCAGATTTCCTGCCATCACCTCATGGCTTTTGGCATTGTAGCGGGGAGTATTTTTTACAACATTATTGATGAAGTAAAAGGGCTGCACACTGCGGAATCTGTTGGCAAGCCGTTTCACATCAAAAAACGCCGCCTTTCCGCCGCCGCCCCAGAAGGTGTTGTGGTAGATATAGATCTTACCGGGATCAACAGGGTTGGGGGGATTCTTTTTATAAACTCTTCCGTCAAAGTTCATGCCGTCCGCCTTGGTTTTGTAGGACTCGCAGTGAACGAAAATAAATCTGCCGCCATTGGCGCCCTGAATGAACACATTGCGGTAATGGTACTCTTCACGTTTGGTGCGTTCATGGCGATAGTTGTGTATACGCAAAGGGATCCCGCACTCCATGATCACATTTTCATAGAATTCCCCTGTTGTGCCAGCGCTGGTGCAAAGTCCCACGCTGGCAAGTCCTCTGATGGTGTTGCGGCGGACAATGGTCCGGGGGCCCATAGCATCAATGCCGATCAAACCTTCAAAAATCACATTGTCCTCAATGAGTATGTCTGAACCGTAAGAGTAGATTCCCACATCATCAGAGCGGGAGTTGCCGATGAGATATTTGAAGATGGTGTAGATCAAGCCGCCCCGCTGATCACTGGAATCCCGGTGTTTGAAGTGATCCCCCAGAATAAATCCGCAAGTCATAAGATTGTTTCTGACAGTGATAAAAGAGGCTGTCTTTTCAATTCTGACGCGGTAGCCGCCGTGCATCATAAGACAGTTTTCAATGGTAACGTGAGAAGTTTTTCCGCTCAACTGGAACTGAGTGCGGCTGCCCCGCAGAAAGAGATTACTGAAATTGATATGTGAAGCACTTTCCAAAGTGAATCCGTTGCCGTAACTTGCGGTAAAAGAGTGATTTTCAGGTTTGTCACCGTTGACAAAACGCAAATAAAGATATCCGTCTTTCCAGCCGCAAAGCACATAGGCGATAACGGGCCAGAAATCCTGTTTCACGTTACCGAAGTAGATGTGGGAAACGGTGGCGTTTTTGGGCAGGACAAAGAAATCCATGCCGGGCAGACGCCTGCACTTGTCTCCCAGAGTCAACTTGCTCATAAAGTTGGTCTGGGTCAGGTGGGTCGGAACCTTGCCCCACCGTTTGAGTCCCATGGAACCGTTGTTGATCTTGGCAATATTTTTTCCATCCATCATCACCAGAAGAGGATTTTTTGCCAATTTGATCTTCCACACATCGGGACCGATCTCAGGGGCACGCTGCCACTTCTTGAGGGGAACGCCGGGGGATTCAATAATGGTCTGCCATTTTCCATCCTTGCCGCGGGTCCCGGTAAAGGTGATGGGGGCGCCCTTTTTACCTGATCTCTTCAGCGTGATCTCTTCACGGAATATACCGGGACCGATTTTGACCGTATCTCCCGCCTTTGCTTTTGACGCGGCATAAGCAACCGTCGCAAAGGGAGCATCGGCACTTCCGGAGTTTTTGTTGCTTCCATTTACAGACACAAACAAATCTTTACCGCAGAGTAAAGAGAGCGGGAGCATCGCTCCCAACAGCAAAAAGTTTTTTTTCATAATTCCATTATCCTTAAAATAAAAAGACTATTTGGCATTTTTTATGATTTGCGCCGCTTTTTCAGCTTTGCGGAACATATTGACAAATCTCTCCATGGATTCCCCCTCCTGAAGAGCTCCTGCAGCAGGTTTCTTCCCCTTGAAATAGCCGGGGACAAAACCGGGCAGCACAGGATACTTTTTCCCTTTATAGGTAAAAGGGCGGGAAACATCGACGCCGATAGCTGCGGCAGGAGATTTTTCTGCAAGAGTAACATCAGGCAAGCCGGGGATATTCTTTTTGTTCCAGATGGCGCTGACCATGCTTTCAGGGATGAGAAGATTATCATTTTTGATCTCAGGATGGGACAACTTTTTCTGATTGCGGGCGCTGGGATATCCGTAAAGCAGATTTCCGGCAAGCATATCCTGAGCCCAGGGCGCCCACCAGTGGCACCCTTTGATCACATTGTTGATAAAGACAAAAGGCAGGACACTGCGGAATCTTCTGCTGTAATACCCCACATAGAAACCCGGTTCAGACTCCTGACCGCCCCAGAAAGTGTTGTGATAGATAAAGAATTTGCCGGGATCAACAGGTTTCGGCGGATTCTTTTTGTAGACAGGAAATCTGTTTTTGGGTGACGGAGGTTCAAAGTTGACCACATCCGGTCCCCAGCGGTGGGATTCACAGTGGACATACATCAAACTTCCTTCATGGGGCGCCTGGATGATCAGATTGTTGAAATGATACTCCACGCGTTTGGCATGGGCTCCGCGCAGATCGTGGATGCGGATGGGGATACCGTTGTTCACGATCAGGTTGTTATGATAACGCCCTGAGTTTCTGGCGCCGGTGTAGACACCCACACTTGACATTTTCATAACAGTATTAAAGGCAAATTCGCATTCAGGTCCGTTGGCATCTACGCCGATCAGTCCCTGAGTAAACACATTGCCGACCATTATTGTTCCCCTGCCTCTGTTCTGAACACCCATATCATCAGAAAGAGCAGTTCCGATGATATATTTGAAGATCTCATAAAGCATTCCGCCCCGCATATCGTTGCGGGAACGGAGCTGGAAAAGATCTCCCCGGATAAAACCGGAAGTGAGAATGGAGTGTTGGACAATGTTGTGATCAGCCCCTTTTTCGATCCGCACCCGGGCGCCGCCGTGCATTAAAAGACAGTTGTCGATCACATTGTGCGAACTGCCGGAACTCAGACAAAACTGATAACGGCTCCCCCTCAGATGAAGATTGGTAAATTTCAGATAAGAAACACCCCTGAGGTAAAATCCGGAACCGTATGAGGCAGTGATATTATGTTTTGCGGGAGTACTGCCGTCAGCGAAACGGATGTAAAAGACACCGTCGCGCCATCCGGAAAGCACATTGCCGATGGTGGGCCAGAAAAGCTCCCTGCGGTCACCGAAATAACGGTGCCTGATAGTGACATCTTTTTTGAGAGAGAGCAGATCCAGCCCCGGACAGCGTTTGCAGCCGGGACCGAATTTACCCCAGAGCAAAGACTCATCAAGTCCTTCAGGAATCTTTTTCATACGGGGAAGAGCCATGGTGAGCTTGTTGATGAATGTGATCATCTTGCCGTCCATCATCACAAGATCCGGCCGTCTTTTCAACGGAGTCTTCCAGACATTGGGCGCGATTTCAGGCGCAGGTTTCCAATCTTTGAGAGAAAGACCGTTGCCCTCAACGATGGTGAGAAAACTGCCGTCGCTGCCCCGGACACCCTCAAAGGTGATGGGGGCACCTTTTTTTCCCGACTTTTTGAAAGTGATCTGTTCCCGGTAAATGCCGGGAGCGATTTTCACCGTATCACCGGGAGCAGCAACTTTGGCTGCATGGGCAATGGTGGCAAAGGGCGCTTTGGCGCTCCCTGAGTTTTTGTCATTTCCTTTCGGTGAAACATACAAGGTCCCGCCGCAAAGTGCACCGGCAGCGAAAACCAGAAGAGCAGAGAAAAAAACTTTATTCATCGCACCCCTCTTTATCACTTGGCGTTTTTGATGATCTGCATGGCTTGTTCAGTCTTGCGGTACATGTCGATAAACATCTGCATGGACTCCCCATCCTGAAAAGCTCCTGCGGCAGGTTTCGCGCCCTTGAAATATCCCGGTTTGAATCCGGGGAAAGCCGGATATGTTTTGCCGTTGAAAGTAAAGGGGCGTGAAATGTCAATACCGATACCGAGAGCGGGAGAATTTTTGGCAAGGGTCACGTCATAAAGTCCGGGGATCTTTTTATTGTTCCAGAGTGTATTGACCACTTTTTCCGGAATCAGAACATTGTGTTTTTTCACTCCGGGGTAGCGCAAAGGCTCCTTGTTGGCGGAACCGGGATAACCATAGAGGAGATTTCCGGCAAGGACTTCCTGAGAATGATCCTCAAAACGGTGGCACCCCTTGATCACGTTGTTGATAAAGAGGAAAGGCTGGACACATCTGAAACGGTTGTAATAATACCCCACATGAAATCCGGGATTGAAATCGTTGCCGCCCCAGAAAGTGTTGTGATAGATGTAAAATTTGCCGGGATCAACAGGGTTGGGGGGATTCTTTTTGTAAACAGGGTATTTATGCTTGGGTGACGGAGGCTCAAAGTTGATTTTATCAGGCCCTCTCACATGAGATGAGCAGTGGACAAACACTTGTGAACCGTCATGAGGCGCCTGAATGACAAGGTTGCCGTAATGGTGTTCAATACGCTCGGCACGGGCGGTGCGCAAATCGTGGATGCGGATGGGAATACCGTTGTTGATCAGAAGATTGTGATGGAATTGACCAATTGTCCGGGGACCGGAATAGACACCGACACTTGACATCTGCATCACAACGTTGTTGTAAAATTCAGAATGGGGGGCATCCGTATGCACACCGATAAGTCCCTGAAGGATCACGTTTCCGTAGATCTTCGCTCCGGGGCCGAAGATCTGGATCCCCATATCATCAGAAAGAGAGGTGCCGATGATGTACTTGAAAAATTCATAGAGCACGCCGCCCCGCATATCATAACTGGCGCGGAGCTGAAAAAGATCGCCCCGGAGAAATCCTGCGGTCAGAATGGAGTTTTTGACAACTGTGTTCGCAGCGTTTTTCTCGATCCGCACCCGGGCGCCGCCGTGCATAAGAAGACAATTGTCGATCTCGTTGTTGGAGCTGCCGCCCAGTATGCGGATCTGATAGCGGCTGCCTCTCAGGTGAAGATTTTTGAACTTCAGCCATGAGACTCTTTTCAAAGTGAATCCGTTTCCATAAGAAGCGGTGAACTTATGCTTTTCAGGGGTACTTCCGTCTGTAAAGCGGACATAGAGTTTGCCGTTGCTCCATCCGGTCAGCACATTGCCGATGGTGGGCCAGAAAAGCTCCTTGCGTTTGCCGAAATAACGGTGACTGATGAGGATATCCTTTTTCAGCGCAAGCAGATCCAATCCGGGGCAGCGCTTGCAGCCGGGGCCGAACTTGCTCCAGATCAGCTCTTCGGTGAGCTCCTCCGGGAGCGGTTTGACCCGGGGGAGCGCCATGGTCAGCTTGTTGATGTAACCGATCATCTTACCGTCCATCATCATCAGATCCGGGCGTTTCTGCAGCTCTGTTTTCCAGACATCAGGAGCAATTTCAGGCGCAGGGACCCATTTTGAAAGAGTTGTCCCCTGCCCTTCCACGATGGTAAGAAATTCGCCGTTCTTACCCCTTGCCCCCTCAAAAGTAATAGGAGCCTCCTTTTTGCCGGAACGCGCAAAAGTGACCTGTTCCCGGTAGATACCGGGAGCGATTTTCACAATGTCCCCTGCCTGAGCTTTGGCAGCGGCACAAGCGATAGTTGCAAAAGGAGCTTTCTGCGTTCCGGGATTTTTGTCACTTCCGGAGGGTGAAACGAACAACTCTCTTCCGCAGAGAAAGGAAAAAGGAAGAACAACTCCCAGCAAAAACAAGCGTCTTTTCATGAGTCAGGCTCCTCGTGTGTTTTTATTTGGCGTTTTTGATGATCTGCATGGCTTTTTCTGCCTTGCGGTACATGTCAATGAACATCTGCATGGATTCCCCATCCTGCAAAGCACCTGCGGCAGGAGCTTTGCCCTTGAAATAACAGGGT
>JAGBWB010000261.1 GCA_017629975.1 Lentisphaeria bacterium | reverse complement strand
TGCGACGGCAAAAGGAGCGTCCTTGAAGCGCTGCTCACTGCCGAAGTTTCTCTGAACACCCGCAGTTCTCAGTAGCAGCATCAAACTCTGCTTGAGTACCTGAGATATCTGGAACACTACGGATACCTGAAACTCCGTACCATCTGATGGCTGTTTCAAAAAAATCCTGCCGGAGCTATGGAACCCGGCAGGATTTTTTGTCAGAGTGACACTGACTTGAGGAGAACTCTCCTCCTCCTTACTTTCCGCGCTGCACCACCTGATCCACCACGCCGTATTCCAGGGCTTCAGAAGCGGACATGAAGAAATCACGATTGGTATCGCGCTCGATCTTCTTCAAGTCGCGCCCGGTGTGGGCAGCAAGAATATTGTTGAGGATGCTCCGCAGACGCAGGATCTCCCTGCTCTGGATCTCAATATCCGCCGCCGTCCCCTGAGCGCCGCCCCAGGGCTGATGCAGCATGATGCGGGAGTGCGGCAGAGCAAAACGCTTGCCGGGAGCACCTGCTGCAAGAAGCACAGCCCCCATGCTGGCGCACTGACCGATACAGTAAGTTGCGACCGGAGAGGAGACAGTCTGCATGGCATCATAAATGGCAAGACCGGCAGTGACACTGCCTCCGGGAGAGTTGATGTAAAGGCTGATATCCTTTCCCGGCCCTTCCGCCTGAAGAAAAAGCAGCTGGGCGATGATCAGATTGGCAACATTGTCATCAATAGGGGTTCCGAGAAGAATAATACGGTCCTTGAGCAGACGGGAGTAGATGTCATAGCCCCGTTCACCGGCACCGGTACTTTCCACGACCATGGGAACAAGCTGAGATTTGACAGACGTGTTTTTAAACATATTTCTTCCTTTCACATTTGGTGTTTTGAATAATCTTTTACTTGTCTGCGGCACTTTTTCTGATACCGCAGAAAAGGAGTTTACATGCAAGCTGCGCCAGAAATAAAGCTCCGGCGGCGGCTTTCAGTGCAAGTTTTGCAACATACAAAGCTCCGATCTCAAGGAGCTTATCAATGTGAAACACGATGGTCATCACAACGGCATATATATGGGCCAAAATCCTCATTTTTCTCTCCCCTTATGCTTGCAAGTTCAAACGGCGGCATTATCAGCAGAAGAGTTCTCTGCCGATCACACAACATAATTTACCACAGCGCCCCGGACATCTATTGTCTTTGATACCCGGCATATAAAAAAAAAGAGGAAAAGTCTCTTAAAAAAGAGCTCTTCTCCTCTTTGCGATTACTTCGCACAAAAAAAATCGGGAAAAAATTTCACCAGCCGAAGAGCGCCAGCTCTTCCGGGGTCAATTCACGGACTTTTCCGCATTCAAGATTTTCATCCAGTTTCAGGGAACCGATGGCGATGCGTTTCAGGAAGAGAACATTTTTTCCTGCGCGTTCACACATGCGCTTGACCTGATGAAATTTGCCTTCAGAGATTTCAACATAAACTTTCCGGGGATTTTCCGGATCTATTTCCAACCGGGCGGGTTTGGCGGTAAACTCCTTAAACTCCATACCTGCGGCAAAAAGTTGTATATCTTCCGGAGTTGCAGGCAGATCCAGTTCGGCATAATAGCGTTTGTAAAGATTTTTCCGGGGGGACATCAATTCATGATCAAACTGTCCGTCATTGGTCAGCAGCAGCAAACCTTCGGTATCCTTATCAAGTCTGCCCACCGGGAAAGGAGCAAAGTGTTTCAATTCATCAGGGACAAGATCAACCACCACAGGATCTCTGTCATCTTCAGTCGCGCTCAAAAAGCCCTGGGGTTTATTGAGCATAAGGTAAATAAACTTCCGGTAGAGAACGGGGACGCCGTTCACGCAGACGGCATCCTTTGTTTCGTCAATTTTCATATCAGCATTTTGAGCGGCTGCCCCATTCACAACAACGGCGCGCCGCTTCACAAGAGTACGGATCTCTTTGCGGCTGTAAGCAGTAGCATCGGAAAGAAATTTATCAAGGCGCATCATTTCAGAAACTCATTTTTTACATATCAACATAAGTCAGGAGACTACTATATCACAAAAACCCGACTTTGTCAAGGTCATTCCCCCTGCCGGAAACTTCTCTTTGGCATATTCTCCCCCTCCCCGGGGAGTCCGGGCAAACAATGGGCGCAAAATAGGCACTTTTTAGAAATAAAGAGTTGACAAAGTGGGAAATATGTATTAAATTATCCTCAAGCAGAAAACTCAAGCGGAAGTCAAATATTCCCTTGATTCAAATTATTGTAAATGGATCTTTTATGAACAACAGAATCATCGTAACCGGCGGAGCCGGTTTTATCGGTTCAGCCGTGGTAAGACATCTGATCAATAATACAGACAGTGAAGTTTGTGTCGTTGATAAGCTGACCTATGCCGGAAATCTGGAGTCTCTGGCTGAGGTGTCTGATTCAGAGAGATTCCGCTTTGAAAAAGTGGATATTTGCGACAAGGAAAATCTGGATAGGGTCTTTGCAGATTTCAAACCGACTCATGTCATGCACCTTGCAGCCGAAAGTCATGTGGACCGCTCCATTGACGGTCCCGGAGAATTTATTCAAACCAACGTGGTTGGAACTTATACCATGCTTGAAGCCGCACGGAAATATTTTTCCACTTTGGCGGATGAGGCAAAAGCCGCCTTCCGCTTCCATCACATTTCCACCGATGAAGTCTACGGCGATCTGGAAGGGCCCGAAGATCTTTTCAGGGAAACAACGCCTTATGCCCCCAGCTCGCCCTATTCCGCTTCAAAGGCTTCAAGCGACCATCTGGTGCGGGCGTGGCGGCGCACTTTCGGACTGCCCACCATCGTGACCAATTGTTCCAATAACTATGGTCCCTATCATTTCCCCGAAAAACTCATCCCGCTGGTCATTCTTCACGCCCTTGACGGCAAAGAGCTGCCCGTTTACGGCAAAGGTGAACAGATCCGCGACTGGCTCTATGTGGAAGATCACGCCAGAGCTCTCTGCCTCGTAGCGACCACAGGGCTCCCCGGCGAAACTTACAATATCGGCGGTCATAACGAAAAGAAAAATATTGATGTGGTCCGCAAGATCTGCGCCCTCCTTGATGAACTGCGTCCCCGCAAAGACGGCAACTCTTACGCCGAACAGATCGTGTTCGTTAAGGACCGCCCCGGTCACGATTTGCGTTACGCCATCGATGCCGCAAAAATCGGACGGGAGCTGGGGTGGAAACCTCAGGAAACTTTTGAATCCGGTATCCGCAAAACTGTTGAATGGTATCTGGCGCACAAAGATGACTGGTGCGCTCATGTCCTGAGCGGAGAATATAAGATGGAACGTCTCGGAACAGGAGAGGAAAAATAATGAAAGGTATTGTACTTGCCGGCGGTGCCGGAACCAGACTCCACCCCATAACCCAAGGTGTTTCCAAACAGCTTCTGGCAATCTACGATAAACCCATGGTTTATTATCCTATTTCCATTCTGATGCTTGCCGGTATCAGAGAGATCCTCATCATCACCACCCCTGAGGATCAGTCTTCGTTCCAGCGGCTTCTGGGTGACGGTTCCCGCTTCGGCGTGGAGTTCACCTACGCCGTCCAGCCCAAACCGGAAGGTCTGGCTCAGGCGTTCCTCATCGGTAAAGAGTTCATCGGCAAAGACAATGTCGCACTGGTGCTGGGCGACAACATCTTTCACGGAGCCAATCTTTCACAGCTTGTCCGCAACGCCGCCGCAAGAGATAAAGGCGCAACCGTTTTCGGCTACTATGTCAGTGATCCTGAACGCTTCGGTGTGATTGAGTTTGACAAAGCCGGAAATGCAGTTTCAATTGAAGAAAAGCCCAAAGTTCCCAAGTCGAACTACGCAGTTACAGGACTTTATTTCTACGATAACGATGTGATTGAGATCGCTGAAAAAATCAAGCCTTCCGCCAGAGGCGAGCTGGAAATCACTTCCGTCAACAACGAATATCTCAAACGGGGCAAACTCCACGTTGAAAAACTCGGCCGCGGCTACGCCTGGCTTGACACCGGAACCCATGAAAGTATGCTGGATGCCGCCAACTTCATTCACACCATTGAAACCCGTCAGGGGCAGCAGGTTGCCTGCTTGCAGGAGATCGCTTTCAACAACGGCTGGCTGACAGCAGCAGAAATTGAAGAGGGCATTCAGGATATGCTCAAGACCGGATATGGCCAATACCTTATGCGGGTCATTAAAGAGAAGTAAGAAATCATGGAAATCATTGCAACAGCTATTCCGGATGTAAAAATTGTTGTCCCAAAAGTTTTCAGGGATGCCAGAGGTTATTTTTTTGAATCATGGAGAGCCGCCCGTTATGCCGAAGCCGGTATTGCCTGCAACTGGGTCCAGGATAATGAATCAAAATCCCGTTTCGGCGTTCTGAGAGGACTTCACTATCAGGCAGCGCCTTAC
The DNA here is from genome assembly GCA_017629975.1 of Lentisphaeria bacterium. GTDB lineage: Bacteria > Verrucomicrobiota > Lentisphaeria > Victivallales > Victivallaceae > UBA1784. Next base: position 3,443 of record JAGBWB010000261.1, on the reverse strand, counting down.
ACTCAGGCAAAACTTGTCCGGGTCATAGAGGGCGCCATTCTTGATGTGGCAGTGGACATCCGTAAAGGCTCCCCCACATTTGGGAAATATACGGCAGTGGAACTTTCTGCCGAAAATAAGTATCAGCTTTTTATCCCCCGCGGTTTCGCCCACGGCTTTGCGGTACTTTCTGAGGAGGCCGTTTTCGCCTACAAATGCGACAATATCTACATGCCCTCCCATGAACGCGGAATCGCTTTCAACGATCCTGCAATCGGCATTGACTGGAAAGTCGGCTTGGATAAATATCTGCTCTCAGATAAAGATGCTAAAAATCCTCTTCTTGCCGACGCAGAACTCTTTGACTACAACAACAAGGAGTATCTGCAATGAAAAAAGTGCTTCTTACCGGAGGCAAAGGAATGCTGGGACGCACTTTGTGCGCTGAATTGACTGATTTTGAAGTGATTCCCACCGATCTCCCGGAGGGAGATATCACCGATCCTGCGGGATTTGATGCTCTGCTCAAAAAGTTTGCACCTGATGCAGTTATCCATTGTGCCGCCATGACAGCAGTGGACAAGTGTGAATCAGAGATCGATCTTGCCTTCAAACTCAATGCTTTCGGGACAGCTAATGTGGCTGCCGCCTGCCGCCGTAACGGGATCCGGTTGATCGCCATTTCAACCGACTATGTTTTTGAGGGGGATTCAGACCGTCCCTACAACGAATTTGACACCCCCAACGGCGGCAACACCGTTTACGGCAAGAGCAAATTTGCCGGAGAAAACGCAGTCAGACTCCATTGTCCCGACCATGTGATCTGCCGTATTTCCTGGCTCTACGGCGCCGGTGGTCCCAGTTTTGTTCACGCCATGAGAAATCTTGCTGACGGCACCAGACCTGAACTCAAGGTGGTGGACGATCAGCATGGAAATCCCACCAGTACTCTGGCTGTGGCGCGAGCCTTGCGCCACATCTTGAACCGCCCGGAGCTTGTGGGCACATTTCACCTTACCTCCGAAGGGGAAGCAACCTGGGCAGAGTTTGCCCGTGAGATCTTCAATATTTTGAAGATTGAACAAAAAGTGGTTCCCTGTCGTACGGATGAATTTCCCCGCCCGGCGCCCCGTCCGGCAAACTCCCGTTTGGAAAAAATGATGCTCCGGCTCTCAGGACTCCCCCCCATGCCTCATTGGAAAGAGGCTCTTGAAGAGTTCTGCAAAAAAGAGTTTCCGGCAAATTCCCATTAAGGATCAATTTTCCGCAGGCAAAGGAAGAAAGGGATTACTTTCTTCCCGCCTGCGGATGATATCAATTCATCTTCCCCGTAAGCAGCCGGGGATCCGCATATATGGCAATAGCGTCTTGGATTTCAAGCCCCATACCATGCATCTGTGTTTTCGCCAAATTCAACATCCGTTACTTCCGGCATACACCTCAGAGCACACAGCAATTTGCTTTTCATTTCATCAACATTGACTCTGTAACTCTGGACTGCCATAAAGCCTTCGTTATCACCGCCAGCATAAAACCCATGCTGTTCAATAAGCCAATAGGCCTCATCAATCAGTTCAGTCATCTTTTCCTTGTTATTTCCCGGAGCAAAACAGATCCTGAATTCAAAACCGATTTCCTTAAATTCGCCGCGGTGCAATTTTTTACGCAGTCTTTTCTTCATATCACACCTCTTTCATATAAATCTTTACAGTTATATCCACCCAGTTGCTGTAATCGCTGAACTCAACGGCCGCGACTTTTCCGTAAAGAAGTTTTCCGCCGTCCAGCAAACGGGCAAGGACTTCATTTTTCTTGCGTGGGATATATCCCAGTTTTCTGCCGTCGGCATCGTCAATGCGAATGGCAAGTTTATCATACTTATTATCGGCTTCCCGCACCAGTGAAACAACAGTTTCTGCGGTCAAAGCTTTGGCTTTTTCCTCAATGTTTTTCACGAATCCAGTTCCGGCAATTTCACACTCCAGAAGAAAAAGTTCCTGCACAAAAGGCATGATAATACCGCCGCCATTGTTGAGCTTGGCAATCGAGCCCCATTGATCAAGTTTTATAAGTTCTTCTGCCATAATCAGATTTGCTCTCTTATTTTTTTCAGAGTCTTTATATATTCTTTACAAAGGATGATTTCTTCATCAAGCTCCTGCCGTTTTTTACTTACTGCGCGCGGATTGGAGAGAATTTCTTCATACGAAAAGGGAATTCGTCGCCTGGTATCGGCAATCTGTTTTGTCAAATCAGCAATTTTTCCGGTGATTTTTTCCAATTCGTCATGTAATGCACCCAAAGAATTTATTTTTTCAACATAATCTGTTTTCCCCTCCAACAGCTCATCCACCATATCTGCCAAAAGGAACAGCTCATCCCAATTATTAGCCTTGTAAGCCTCCTGAATCCTTTGCCACAGCTCTTTTGCTCCGTCCTGAAGATCCGGATTCAAATCGGGATGCAGTTTGCGTACAATATCGTGATAAAGCTTTTTGAAAGCTTTGGTTTCCTCAGCGGTCCACTTTTTTGCTGAAAAGTGTTCACGTGCGGTCTGCAATTTTTTGCATTGCTCTTCCAATTGCTTTTTATATTCGGCAAATTCGCGTTCAATGATCTCTTTCACTTTTTCTTCAGATATGCTTTCCCCGCGGTTGCGGGCGGCTTGAAAGAGAGCGATTTCCCGTTTCAAACGCAATATTTCCACCTGACAGGAAAAAAGTTCATGCTCTTTTTTACCCAGTTTGAGCATATATTCAGTTTCCAGATTTTTCCCGACTACGCCAATAAGCTGGGAATATTCTTCCACTAACGCGGTATAGTTTTCCCGTGCGGCTTGCAAATCCGCCCTGGCTTTTTCAAATTCAGGGCTGAAAGTCAAAATTCCTGCAGGCATTACCATAATTACCTCCCTTGAATTTCAGTGAGAAGTTCTTCATCAATATAAAGTTGATCATTATCCATACTGCGTTTTTCAATCAACGCCAGTCGATCGGCAAAAATTGCGGCATTATCACGCAGATACTTGTCAAAAAGCCGTTTCAGAACCGCCGCCAGCTCATCCTCAAGCACAACGCCGGAGTGCCCGCCATGCCAATCAAATCCGGGAATATTGTCTTCCAGAACGCTGCTTTCAAGGATGGGCAGCGTTTCGGGATTGACCATAAAATCGCAATCATAATCCGAATAGTAAACTTTGCGTCCCCGTCCGCTCCAGTCTTCACCGGGCGATGGATTGCTGGTGATCGTACCGGATGCTACGATTCCACACATTCCGAGACCGACTTTAAGCATAAAGAATTGATCTCCGGCTTTGACCCGATCATATTGAGCAATGCTCCAGTCAGAGCTGGATTCTTCCCATTCAATAGCCTGCAGAAAGCGGCTCATATTGTAAGAAGAAATCGCCGGATTCCATTTGAGAATAACACAATTTTTTTTCATGGCAAAATTTCCTTTCTTTT
>JAGBWB010000260.1 GCA_017629975.1 Lentisphaeria bacterium | reverse complement strand
CACCGTGCATGGTGGTCACACCCAGAATGGTGATGGAACCGGCTCCGTCAAAGTCAACGGCCTTTTCGTAACTTGCCGCCAGCTGACTGTAAAGGTCGCCCGGATAACCGCGGGTGGCAGGGATCTGTTCCATAGTAATCGCGATGTCCTTGAGGGCATCGGAAAAGTTGGTCATATCGGTCAGCAGCACCAGCACCCGTTTGCCTTTGAGAGCGTAGGCTTCGGCAACAGCCAGAGCCATATCGGGAACCATCAGACACTCCACGGTGGGGTCGGCAGCGGTGTGGATGAACATGACAGTGCGTGAAAGAGCGCAGTGTTCATCAAGGGTGCGTTTGAAGATCAGATAGTCGTCATATTTGATACCCATACCGCCCAGGACGATGACGTCAACTTCAGCCTGCAGAGCGATGCGGGCGAGAAGTTCGTTATAGGGTTCACCGGCGATGGAGAAGATGGGGAGCTTCTGGGATTCAACAAGGGTGTTGAAGACGTCGATCATGGGGATGTTGGTACGGATCATCTTCCGGGGGATCACACGCTTGGCGGGGTTCACAGAGGGGGCGCCGATGGCGATCATGTCAGAAAGGATCTCAGGTTTGCCGTCTCTGGGATATCCGCGGCCGTTGAAGACTCTGCCCAGCAGATTTTCTGAGCTTGAAACTTCCATGGGGCGTCCGAGAAAACGCACCTGGTCATTGGTTCCGATACCTCTGGCACCGGCGAAGACCTGCAGAGAGACTTTGCCATTGTCAAGGCGGATCACCTGTGCAAGAGATGTACCTCTGCGGCTGGTGACTTCAGCCAGTTCATTGTAGCCCACGCCGTCAGCTTCAACGGTGATGACGTTACCGGCGATATGGATGATCTTATGATAAACTTTACGCATTTTACTTGTCTCCGGATTCGTTGATTTTGAGCTGGATCGCGTCATACTGCTGTTTGTATTCTGCGGACTCTTCGCGCAGATAGTTCAAATCCATGCAGAGCTGACGGAGTTCAAGGAAGTAACGCCGTGCATCGTCTTTGTCGGTGAAGTTGAACTCTTTCTTGAGAACGCTCTGGACCAGGGCAAAGGTGTTGCGCTGGCGCTCGGCGCCGTTGGCGGCATCCACCTCGTCAAAGGTGTTCTGCTGCAAATAAACATAGTCAAGAAATTCGCTTTTGAGGTAGATCACAAAGTCCTCAATGGCAGTACCTTCTTCACCGATCACCTTCATCATGGAGTTGACTTCAGCACCTTTCCGCAGAATGTTGCGGGCAAAGGCGAGTTCGGCGGAGTCGACCACGCTCTGGTATTTGCTCCAGCTTTCCAGCGGATGGATCGCAGGATAACGGCGGGCATCGGAACGCTCACGGGAGAGTCCGAGGAAGGCACCCACCACTTTCAAGGTCGCCTGGGTCACAGGCTCTTCAAAGTTACCGCCCGCAGGGGAAACGGCACCGCCGATGGTGACGGAACCGGTGTCGCCGGAACGGAGCTTCACCAGACCGGCGCGCTCGTAGAAACTGGCGATCAGGGATTCAAGGTAAGCCGGGAATGCCTCTTCACCGGGGATCTCTTCCAGACGGCCTGACATTTCGCGCAGCGCCTGAGCCCAGCGTGAGGTGGAGTCGGCAAGAAGCAGAGTGTTGAGACCCATCTGGCGGTAGTACTCGGCCAGGGTCACGGCGGTGTAAACAGAGGCTTCACGGGCAGCCACAGGCATGGAGCTTGTGTTGCAGATGATGATGGAGCGGTCCATCAGAGAGCGTCCGGTACGGGGGTCCTCAAGTTCGGGGTATTCCCGGAGGATCTCCACCACCTCACCGGCGCGTTCACCGCAGGCGGCGACGATCACCACGTCGGCTTCAGCATAGCGGCTCAGAGCGTGCTGGAGCACGGTCTTGCCGGCGCCGAAGGGGCCGGGGGTACAGAATGTTCCGCCCACAGCCACGGGGAAGAAGGTGTCAATGGTGCGCTGCTGGGTGATCAGAGTCTTTTCAGGGAGCAGCTTTTCGGCATAGTCGGAAATGGGGATCTTCACCGGCTGATACTGGGTCATGGTGATGTTCCGGCGCTCGCCCCGGTCGTTGACTGCCACGGCCATGGTGTCATCAATGGTGTAGGAGCCTGCGGGGGTGACGCTTTCAAGTTTCCATTCGCCCTGCCAGCTGAAAGGAACCATGATGTAGTGGGTGATGATCCCTTCGGGGACGGAACCCAGACGGTCACCTGCAACGACGGTGTCGCCGGGTTTTGCAGTGGGGGTCCACTCCCATTTGTCATCTTTATCAAGGGCGCGCAGGTAAACACCGCGCTGGAGGAAGAATCCGGAGTGTTCAGCCAGAAGGTTCAGGGGGTTCTGGAGACCGTCGTAGACCCGCTTCAGCAGACCGGGACCCAGTTCAACGCTGAGAAGTTCACCGGTGAATTCAACACCGTCGCCCACTTTGAGACCGGCGGTGCTTTCAAAGACCTGCAAGTCTGCCCGGTTTCCCCGGACGCGGATGACTTCGCTTTTCAGACGGCTGCCGCCCACATGGACGTATGCCACTTCGTTCTGCATGACTTCGGCAGTAAACTCAACGGTGATCATATTACCGTTGACGCCGATAACTTTTTCCAAATGAAGATTTTCAGACATAAATCATTACTCCTGTCGGGCGAGCCGCTCCAAAGCGGCATCAAAATTTTTCCGTCCGGGTTCCAGCTGCCGGTTACGGTATTTATTCACGATGACAAGTTTCAGACGGTATGCACAGATGGCATCAAAGCTGAACTCTTTGCACAAAAGCTGCTCCTCGATGCAGTTCCAGCGGAGACGGTCAATGATCATCTCTCTTTCTGCGGGATCTGCTGTGTTGGCGAGGGTGGTTGCGGCAAAATCGTACTCTCCGAAATACTCCGGCGGATCAGGGAGCTCCAGCTGTTCACCGGCCTTATCCGCTCTTCGCAGGGCGATACGGTTGCGCAGATAGAGTTCAAATTTTCCGTAGGCGTTGTAAATATCGGGCAGAGTCTCATCGCCCCGGAAATCCGGAGTGACAGTGCCGTCAAAAGCTGTCAGGGCGGCAAACTCTTTTTCATCCAGTTCTGCACGGCAGAGGGCGTCAAACTCCTCAAGGGTCATGGGAGCTGCCGCATCCAGGTGCAGATCAGGGAGTGAGGCTATGAGAAAGCAGTACATAAAATTATTTTTCCCCGGCGAAGACAGCTGCGATCTTGGGAGCCGTATATTCAGCCAGCAGTCCGGTCAGTGCTTCGGTTGAGAAGTCAAAGAAAAGCTCGCTGCCGGTGAAGTTGACCTCCATGCCGCCGCGGATGGTGGACTCAGCCAGGACACGGGGCTGCTTTTTCAAGCTGGTAACCAGTGCGCCTTTGAGTGCGGCATCAAGAGCCGCAGCATCTTTCACAGAGGCGATCACAGTCACATCAGCGTTGGGATCGGCAAGAAAACTTGCCCCCAGGGATTTGACCAGTTCCGCCATGAAAGCCGGAGTCATGGTCTCTTCGGCGGCGCCGGCAACAGCGGCGGAAATACGGCTCTCAAGCTCAGCTTTCAGTTTGAGTACCACATCCCGTGCCGCCTGGGCGATGGCGCTTTCGGCGCGTTTCTGAAGTGTTTCAGCATCGGCGGCTGCCTGCTTGCGGGTTGATTCGGCTTTTTCTTCGGCAGCGGCGATGATGGCTGCTGCTTCAGCTTGAGCTTTGGCAATGATGGCGTCACGTTCGGCATTGGCTTTCATCACACCATCGGAATTGATTTTTTCCAAAAGGCTCTGCAGTTCCTCTGACATTGCGATATCCTTTCCTGAATTGTTGTTTTTGATAGAAAAAGTAATTTTTACCGGGCATCACTCGGAGACGGGTATAAAAATTACATTTGTGTAAAATATCACAACTTAGTCAAAATTTCAAGTTTTTTCCCGAAAATTCTCTATATCTGATGACATTGTCTTGCAATATACATTTCAAGGCAGTATATTAAACCTTATGAAAAGTTATGTATTTACTGAAAAGAAGGTGCCCTGTGCAGTGCTGATGAGCGGCTCCGGCAGCAATGCCGAAGCGCTGCTTGAGTTTGAGCGCGCATCTGCGGCGTGTCCATATCATGTGACGGTCCTTGCCACTGACGCTCCGGAGTCCTCCCGGGCAAGAGAGATCGCCGCAAAGTTTGATTTGCCTCTTGTGGAGCATGATATCCGCAAATTTTACCTGGAACACGGCGAGGAGTCCACGAAACTGGATTCACCCCGGCGCCGGGAGCTGCGGGAGGTGTGGAGCAACGGATTTTACCATAAGATCATGGCGTATGCTCCCCGGTTTGCCTGTTTTGCAGGTTTCATCCCCCTTTCCAACATTGCCGGGCGTCTTCCCTGTCTGAATGTGCATCCGGGGGATCTGACCCGGTGCGATGAGACCGGCAGAAGGATCTATGCCGGTCTTCATGTTCTTCCCGTTGAGCGTGCCATTCTCAACGGTGAAAAGGCGTTGAGAAGCAGTGTCATCCTTGTCCAGCCCTACACCGGAGACGGTGCCGGAGAGATGGATGCAGGTCCTGTTCTGGGCGTTTCTGTGCCCCTTCCTCTGGAACTCGGGCGTTTTACATTGGCTGAACTTGCTGAGATGAAAAATGCAAGAAAGCCCGGAGTCAAATGTTCAGATGCTCTCAGGGAGCTTGCCCTTGAACATATTGAAAGATTGAAAGTTGCAGGAGACCATGTGGTTTTCCCTCAGGTGACAGCTGATTTTGCCGCCGGCTGCTTTGCTGAGGAAGAGGGACAGCTTTTTTACCGGAGTGAAAGGGTTTTGAGTGTGGAGTACACCGTTGATTCACCTCCGCGCTCTTTGGCGGCGAATTGATAACGATTTTGCGATCCGAAAAGCATAAATATAAAGGAATGAAAATTATGCGTATTGATCTGTGGCCCGGAAAGGATATGGGGGAGTTCATGCCCTATATGGAGTGTTTCATCCTTGATACACCTGCACCCCGTGGTGCTGTGATCGTTTGCCCCGGCGGCGGTTACTGCAAACGGGCGCGTCACGAAGGAAATCCTGTGGCAGAGCGCTTTAATGCTCTCGGATTTCACGCCTTTGTGGTGGAGTACCGGGTGGGAGAGATCAAGTTCCCCGAACCTCAGCAGGATGCGTTCCGCGCCATCAAGATCATCCGTCAGCACGCCGAAGAGTGGAAGGTGATCCCCGACCAGATCGCCATCGGCGGATTCTCCGCAGGCGGACATCTTGCCGCATCCACCGGGGTTTTCTTTGATGAAGTTGACGCCTCTTTCGGTGACGCTGCCGATGCTTTCCCCCAGCGTCCCGATGCCCTTTTTCCCTGCTATCCTGTCATTGATGTTGACCCCAAACGCTTCGGTCACGAAGGCAGCGGTCAGTATCTTGCCGGAACCAAAACTCCCTCTCAGGAACAGCTGGATCTGCTTTCACTTCAGTTCCATGTGAAAGAGAATACTCCCCCCGCTGTTATGTGGCACACTGCCGATGACGGCGTCAAGGTGCAGAACTCCCTTGCTTTCGCCGATGCCATCTGGAAAAAAGGCGGCACCGCCGAACTTCACATTTTTGCCCACGGTCCCCACGGTCTCGGACTGGCGGAGACATACGAAAATATCAAAGTCTGGCCGGAACTTGTGGCGCAGTTCCTGAAAACGGTCTGCAAGTTCACTGCCGAATAAAATTCTGTCAAACAGCGGAGGCTTCGGATGATTGAGGAAAGTCTTTTCACGGTTGCCGACATGGAGTATATCCGCAACCGTTTGCCTGAAGTTGATAACGCGATCCGGGGGAACCTGCTGGAGTTCCCCGGATATGAACATCCGCTCCCCATTGCAGGCGCCTGTTACACCGGCGTCTGGATGGAGCATAATCAGGACTGGTTCTTCCTGGCTGATATCGCCCCCGAAAGCGCTTGGGGCGCGGTGGAAATTTTTATGGAGTACCAGAAAGAAAACGGCCTTTTCCCAGTGGTCGTAAAAAATACAGGTACTGCCGCTTACCGGCAGGTGCAGAATATCTGGCCCTTTGCCCGCTGCGCCTTTGAAATCGCCCGGAAAGTGAAGAGAGGTGAAGCGGATCTGCGGCGCATCTATGCCGCCGCTGTTGCTTATGACAGATGGCTGGGAGAGTTCCGGGATCATAAAAATCTGGGACTGGTCGAGATGTTCTGTGAATATGACACAGGACATGACAATTCTCCCCGGGTGAAAGACGGCGGCTTGCCCCACAATATGGATCCTGACGCCGGAACCATGCCCGATCTGCCCATTCTGCCCATTCTGGCGCCGGATCTTTCCGCCATGCGCTATCAGGGGCGCGTTGCACTGAGCGAACTT
>JAGBWB010000259.1 GCA_017629975.1 Lentisphaeria bacterium | reverse complement strand
TCAGATGTTCCACTGCGGCGGCATATTTCCGGCTGATCTCCTTTTCAAGTTCTTTCAGGTATCCGGAAATGCGCTTGAGCTCAGGAACGATCTTTGCAAAAATAAAAACAATTGCCGCAACAGTGTAAAGGGAGAATAAAACAACGTGAAGCTCCCCCTCAGCAGCTTTGCACCACAAACAGATGCCCCAGACGAGCCAGCCGATCACAAGGAGACAGAGCAGCAGGATCCAGAGAGCTTTTCTGCCGTCATACTTCTCCTGCTGCGAATAAAGGTGATCCAGCTCCCGTGCCTGCTTGAAATTGAGTTCAGGATCAACGCCGCCTGCTTTGACTGCTTGATCAAAAAAAGCCTCTGCACTCCCTGCAAAGGCTTCTTTGTAAATATTTTTGTAACCGCTGACCGGGTCCTGTGCAAGCAAATCGCTCAAAAGAAGACCTCCCGGGCTCTGGCTTTGGTCTCAGCCGAAGCGGTGAAGGGGATCCTTGTGGTGTATCCGTTGCGGGCGGCGACGATCATTCTGGCGGGCCACTCGTAAATGGAGGTGTTCCACAAATTGACGGTATCGTTGTAAAGGGTCCTTGCAGCAGTGATCTCGCGCTGAAGCTGATTGTTCTGCCGCATGGCTTCAATGATGGCAGAGTGGGCTTTCAGTTCAGGATAGGCTTCAACCTGAGGGAAAAGACGGGCAAAGGAGCCGTCAATGGCAGAAGCAAGTTCATTCCGTTCCGCATCCCCCAGAGCGGCGCCGCCCCGGAACGCGGCAACAGCTTTCATAACATCTTTGTCAAGATCAATGGCCTTGTTGACCAGAGGCGCCACATTCTGAAGGATCTGGACGCGCTGTTCCAGAAAGTTGTCGATCTGAGAGGCATCAGCCTGTATCTTCTGCTGAAGCTGTCTGAAATAGTTGTCGGCGCTGATCTTCATAAAGAGAAAGATCAAACCGGGCAATATTCCCAGACACCAGAGAATGATCTCAAAGAGTGTTGAGCCGAATCCGACTCTGACAGGGAGTTGTTTCTCAATAACATTCACATCTCTCCCCGCTGCGTTGACGGGACCGGTCATTTCATCAAGTTCATTTGCCATTTTTTCACCTTTTTTCACTGATTCTGCCTTTTTTACCGGGAACAGTGATAATATAAGTTATCAGTTAAAATTTGTCAATACGATATTTGAGAAAAAAGGGATTTTCCGGATAAAAAAACCTCTTCCCTGAAAAAAAAGAGAAGAGGTCTTGAAAAGGGCACTCAAAAGCGGTCATTTCTCAAAAGTGACGACACCGTTTTTGATGACGGCTTTTCTCTGGAAATCCAAGGCGCGGATCCCCGGCTCATGTCCATAGGGATAGCCGTAATAGACAGGACACTTCAGCTGCGAAGTCATCCATTTGAAAAAGTTCATCTTGCTCTCCTCATCGGGGAAGTTCCGGGTGAAGTGGCAGAAAACGACGCCTGCACACTTTTCAAAAAATCCCAGTTTTTTGAGGGCGTTAAAGGTGCGTTTAAGCTCCTTTTCGGGGCGTCTGACGCACTCAATAAAAAGGATTCTTCCGGTGGTATCCACCTTGAAGGGACTTTTCTGGACCTGAAGCAGCAGAGCCATGTGTCCGGCATAGACCATTCCTGAAACATCTCCCTCCCGCAGGGGAGTCAGTTTCACAGGCTCCGGCACCTCACCTGCAAGAAGCGCTTTCAAGTGGCGCAAAGAGGCGTCATCGCAGGAAACAAGGGAACCCAGATTGGGTCCCTGCATAGGGTATCCTGCTTTCTGTGAAAACATGGGGCCTGTGAGACAGGTGATATTGCTGTACCCCATAAGGATCACTTTGCGCTTTCTGAGCTGATCCCAATCCACCTTCGGAGGGATCTGCTGAGCGCCGGTACCGCCCCTTGTGGGGAGAATGAGATCCACTTCAGGATCGTTCCACGCTTCCAGAAAGTCGCTGAGCCTTTTGGGGAGGGGGATACTCTTTTTCCCCTTGGGGACTTTCGCATAGGTATTGGGCATGACCTTGACTTTGATACCGGCGCGCTCCAGCATCTGCACCCCCAGACGCATCTTTGCCTCGTTGGGGACACTGGCAGGAGTCAGCACCGCAATGCACTTGATATGAGGGGGGAAGACCCCCTTGAAACGGTTCATATCAACCCGTTCTTCCCCCAGATTGACAAAATCTTCAGGGTCGGCAGGGGCGGCCGGAGCCGCCGCAGTTCCTAAGACAGCCATAAGTAAACACACCTTCTTGAACATATCACATCACTTCAGGGACCTGAATGGTCAGAGTATTAAGACCATCGGTCAGCACCTGGCGGACAGCCTGAGCCAGTCTGACGCGTCCGGGGATGAGTTCAGGAGCGGCAGTCAGCACAGGGCATTCGCGGTAGAATGCGTTGAAACTCTTGGCAAGATCCAACAGATAATCCACCACTCCGGAGCAGTCCCGCTTTTCGCCTGCGCTCTGAAGCACGGCGGGATAATAGAAAAGTTTCACCGCAAGATCGCGCTCGGCGGCGTGGTCATGTTTGGACCAGTCGGGAGTTCCGATGGCAATGCCGCGCTCCGCAAGTTTCCGCTCAATGGAGCCGACACGGGCGCAGACATACTGGACATAGGGACCGGTGTCGCCCTCAAAGCGCAAACTTGCCTGAGGATCAAAGATCATGGTGGTCTTGGGGTTGAATTTCAGCAGCATGAACTTCAAGGCGCCCAGACCGATGATCTCGCCCCGGCGTTTCAGTTCCTCCTGAGAAAGCTCAGCATCTCTTTCAGCGCAGGCGGCAGCGGCAAGTCCGGACATTTCATCAAAGAGGTCATCGGCATCCACCACAGTACCTTCCCGGCTCTTCATCTTGCCGCTGGGGAGATTGACCATGCCGTAGGAAAGATGATAGCAGCGCTGTGCCCAGTCATAACCCAGGCGTGAAAGCATTTCAAAGAGCATCTTGAAGTGGAGATTCTGCTCATCGCCCACCACCCAGATCAATTCTTCAGGCTTGTAGTCGTTGAACTTCCGCAGAGTGGTTCCCAAATCCTGAGTGATATAGACGCTGGTTCCGTCAGAACGGAGCACCACCTTGGTTCCCATCTTGCCCAGATCGCAGATGACAGCACCGTCTTCCCGTTTGGTGAAGACGCCCTTATCAAGTCCCTGCTGCACAACATCTTTTCCCAGCAGATAGGTCTGGCTTTCAAGGTAGGTATGATCAAAGTTGATACCCATGCGGGTATAGGTTTCAGCAAAGCCCTTGAAGACCCATGAATTCATCTTCTCCCAGAGCTCACGGACCTGAGGATCCCCAGCCTCCCACTTGCGGAGCATCTCCTGAGCGGAGCGTCCCAGTTCAGTTTCAAGGAAGAGTTCATCATTATCCTTTTCCGCCCATTCAGGATGAGCTTCACGCACGGCGGCGATCTCTTTGGAAAGCTCTGTGTTGAACTTCACATAGAAATCCCCCACCAGATGATCCCCTTTCTTGCCGCAGCTTTCGGGGGTGACACCTTCGCCGAAACGTTCATAAGCGAGCATGGATTTGCAGATGTGGATCCCCCGGTCATTGACCAGATTGATCTCAATGACTTCGTGACCGATGCGTTTGAGAAGGGATCCGAGGGTCATACCGAGGGTATTGTTCCGCACATGGCCCAGGTGCTGAGGCTTGTTGGTGTTGGGGGCGGAAAACTCAATAAGGACTTTCCGTCTGCGGTCAGCGGGGAGTTTGACCCGCTCCATAAGAGCTTCAACATCAGCGGCGCCAGCGGCAAAGAGAGCGGCAGGGGTCAGAGTGATATTGACAAATGCCTTGACAGCAGTCACATTGGCAATATCGGCATGGGAGGAAAGAAATCCGGTCACAGCGGCGACGGCGCCCTGAGGACCGCCGCAGAATTTGGCGATTTTGAAACAGTTGATGGTAAAATCCCCCTCCTGCCCCGGAGGACAGGCTTCAAGAACAAGGGAGTGTTCTGCTGTAAAGGCGGGGAACTTGGACCGCAGTGCGGCCTGCAAATCTTCAAGGAACTTCATAACATTATATCTTTCTTTTACAAGGTTGTTTTAAGTACAGTTGTTTCGCCGTCTTCCAGGGGGATGATACGGTATCTGCCGAAAGCGGTGGGGATCAGACCGCTGCGTCCGATCTCAAGTTCACAGCGCAGTTCCGGGGATTCCCCCTCAATGGCGACGGAACCGTTGATGGCGGAAATAAGGTGAAAACTGCCGTCCGGGCCGGTATCATCGCGCCACGGGGAAACCAGACGCAGTTCACTGACTCTGAAAAACTGGGACTTATTCACCAGCTGGTATTTGCGGTTGAATCCGGCCTGACCGGTAACGCCGGGGATCCGGGGGGTGTTTCTGTTGTAAAAATCGGTGGCAGCAAGCCCCTTTTCCAGATGGAGTTCCCGGGATTTTCCCTCTTTATCAACTCTGCCCCAGTCGCTGAGACGGTAGGTGGTGTCGCTGTTCTGCTGGATCTCAAGGAGCAGATTTCCGCCGCCGATGGCGTGCAGGACACCTGCGGTAATGAAGTAGGCATCCCCCGGCACAGAACGGTGACACTGGAGGAGTTGTTCGATATCAGGAGAATTGACCTTTTCCTGAAATTGGAGCCGGGTGGCTTTAGGACTCAATCCAGCCATGATCCGGGCGCCTTTGCGGGCGGCGATCACATACCACATCTCGGTTTTGGGTTCGGAGCCGTCGGCAAACTGGCGGCAGCACTTTTCATCGGGGTGGACCTGAAGACTCAGGCGGTCGCCGGCATCAATGAGTTTGACCAGAATGGGAAACCTTGTGGGATCGGCAGCCCTGGCACCCACAAAAGAGCGTCCATAGTGGCGGACCAGCTCAGAGAGGGTGACTCCGGCAAGTTCCCCCTCAGCCACAGGGGTATCAGCCCCATCCCGGTCAGAAAGTTCCCATGCCTCTCCGGTTTTGACACCCTCAGGGGTGACCCGGTTCAGGAGTTCAGTCATTAAAGTTCCGCCCCAGGGACGCTCCTTGTAAACAGGGGTGAACTTGAGGGGGGGAAGTGACGATATTTCAGGGAAAGAAGTCATGCTTGATCCTCCAGAGTATATTTACGGCAGATTGTTACAAATTCAGGGTCAAGGCGTGAAATACGGTAATTCCGGTCTACTGAACCCAGTACGACAAATCCCTCAGCCAGAAGTTTGTCATCACGCCAGACCTGAGTGACGATCTTGATCCTGACCCGGGTGATCTCAGCTACGGCGGACTTGAAAGTGAGGAGATCATCATAGTGAGCCGGGGCATGATAGCGGCAGTTGGCTTCAACCACCATCAAAAGCCATCCTCTTTTTTCAAGTTCGGAGTAAGGGAGTCCGCAATCTCTCAGCATCTCAGTCCGGGCGCGCTCAAAAAACTCAAGATAGTTGCCGTAATAGACGACTCCCATCTGATCGGTATCGCCGTATGAGACCCGGTAGTTGGAAGAGTGAAACATGCTTACCTCTCACATTTGCGCTTTTCAGCAACAATAGCACAAATAGCGTCAACAGTTTCATCAAGAGAAAGTTCAGAACTGTCAACAAGAACGGCGTCATCAGCAGCCTTCAAAGGGGCAACAGCCCGTGTGGAGTCCTGAAGATCCCGTTTTTCAATCTCTTTCTGCACCTCTTCAAGAGTCGCTCCGGCGGGGACTTCCCCCTGTTCCATGCGGCGTCTTGCGCGCTCAAAAGCAGAGGCTGTGAGAAAGATCTTCACAGCGGCATCGGGGAAGATGACAGTTCCGATATCTCTGCCTTCCATGACGATCCATCTGTTGTCGGCGCTGCGGCGCTGTACCTCAAGAAGAAACTCCCTGACAGCAATCTGCTTTGCAACCAAACTTGCACCGGCAGCAGATTCAGGGGTGCGCAGCGCTTCGCCGGGGTCGGAACCATTGAGAAGCAGACCGGAGCCGGTATATTCAAGTTTGATCTTTTCAAGATCCTTTTTATCAACAGGATCAAGGGAGGCTCCGGCACATCGCAGTGCATAAGCAACAGCCCTGTAAAGGCTGCCGGTATTGACATGGGTAAAACCCAATTTCCGGGCAATGGCCTTTGCCACACTGCTTTTTCCTGCTCCTGCAGGACCGTCAATTGCCACAACTGTTGTACTCAATTTAAGCCTCCTTGAAAGAAAAAGGTCCGACTTGATTGCCTGAAAACAATCCGCCGGACCAGGGTTTTGCAATTCGTGCGGATTAGTGTCCGCTGCGGTTCTTGAGACGCCCGCTCTTGAGGAATCCCTCATAGTGACGCATCGTCAGATGGGATTCAAGCTGGCTCATGGTGTCAAGGACCACACCCACCATAATCAGCAAGCTGGTACCGCCGAAGAACTGGGCGACCATGAAAGGAATATCAAACTTACTGTAAAGGAACATGGGGAAGAGAGCCAGAACCAGCAGGAAGACGGCACCGCCGGCAGTGACGCGGGTCATGGTACTGTCAAGGAAGTCAGCTGTGGGCTGTCCGGGACTGATACCGGGGATGTAGGAACTTTCCTTTTTCAGATTGTCTGCGATTTGAAGAGGATTGAACTGGTTGGCGACCCAGAAGAAACAGAAGATAAGGATCAATGCACCGTAGGTGATCATGTATCCCGCACCATCCTGACGGAACAGAGTGGTGAGAGTCATCCAGACGCCGCCGTATTTGGAAGCAAGAGTCTGGAAGATGAATTCGGGAACCATCATGATGGCACCGGCGAAAATGATAGGCATAACGTTGGCGAAGTTGACCTTGAGGGGCATATAGGTGGAGCCGGTATTCATGCTCTTGCCCACGGTCTTGCGGATCATCTGGATCGGCACGCGGCGGTAGCCCTGAGAAAGCAGAATGGTCGCAGCAGTCACGGCGCAGAAGACAACCAGGAGCAGAAGGAGATGGACAGGACCGAAAGTCTGTCCGCCGGGGGTCTTGCCGGAAAGGGCCATCTGAACGAGTTCAATAACAGAGTGGGGAAGACGTGAAACGATACCGATGGTGATAATGAGAGAAACACCGTTGCCGATACCGCGCTCAGTGATCTGTTCACCGAGCCACATGAAAACCATAGTCGTACAGGTCAGCACCACAGTATTGACCAGCACGAAAACAGAACTGTTTCCGACGAAAAGAGGGGATGCAGGGGTGGGGAGTCCCAGTCTTGAGGGATCGATCATAGCCATGGTCACCATGGCACCCTGGATCAGACAGACCACAATGGTCAGATAGCGGGTCCACTGGGTGATCTTGGCACGGCCGGACTCGCCTTCACGCTGGATTTTTTCAAGCTGCGGCAGAACAGGGACCAGCAGCTGCATAATGATTGAAGCGGTAATGTAGGGCATGATGCCCAAAGCTCCCAATGCAAAGTGAGTCAAGGCGCCGCCTGAAAAGACGTCGATCATGCCCATCACGCC
>JAGBWB010000258.1 GCA_017629975.1 Lentisphaeria bacterium | reverse complement strand
TGAAAAAAGCAAAAAAGAGCTCCATGTTCTGCCTGATAACCGGAGCCGGGCTCTGGCGGATCTGCTCAACACACCTCAGGAACGGAACAAAGTTGAGGATGAAAAAAAGTATTTTCTGCTTTACCTCAACTATGCCGTCAACAACATCAAACAGCTGACCGGTTTGCGATGTGATGATGAGGGGAAAGTTCGGGCAGAACTGGAAAAATCCGCCGACAGCGTTATTGTCAAAACTGCCAATTTCCTTTTCCTCTTCAATATGGATGATCCGGAACGGGATTTCAAGGATTACAAACAACTGACCATTATGCTGGTCACAAAAATCTTTGCCTTGAGAAATCTTTTCGCTCATCCCGACGGCAGAGATATCAACGCGCTTCTGGCAGACCGGGAGTTTTTTGTACTGCTGGAAGGGATCCTGCTGACGGCGGCCCGGGATAATGCCGTTTCAGAAGGTATGCGGGGCGATAAGCTTTTCAAACTCAAGCTGTTGAACAAGCATCTCTATATCCCTGAAACAGACTTGCTTTATGAAAAGTCCAAGGCTTATGAATTCACCCGCAAAGGACTTATTTTCATCACCTGTCTGGGACTTTACCGGGATGAAGCCTTTGAATTCTGCTCGCTTTTTTCTGATATGCGGTTGCCCGTGCGCTGTCCCGGGGGGATCGATCCTGCTGAATGTGAAAATGCCGCCTGCCAGAGCAGCGAAAAGGTTTGCAATGTTGCCAAGGCAAAGGCACTTATTTCTATGTTCACTTACTTTTCCTGCCGCAAGGGGCGGGACGTATTTGACGGCGAAGAATTGGATTTTACCTGTTTTGCCGACATTATGGGCTATCTGAACAAAGTCCCCGCCGATGCCATGGACTATCTCGCCCTTGAAAGTGAAAATGCCCGTATGGAAAAGGCCAAAAGTGAATCACTCAGAGAAGATGTGAACAAGGAAAACGAATACAAACTCCATAAGCGTTTCAAAGAGCGTTTTATCTCCTTTGCCGCAGGGTATTGTGAAGATTTTGACCTTCTGCCTGTTCTGCGTTTCAAACGTCTGGATATATCTGAAACCATCGGCCGTAAACGTTATACTTTCGGCAAGGAAACCGACAACAGTGTCCGCATGAACCGGCATTATGCCATTGCCAAAGAGGCCATCGGCTTTGAGTTCCTGCCCGAAGAACATTATGGGGAGATCCGGATCAAATCTCTCCGCAGCACTATCAGCGAAAGCGAACTGCGGAAACTCCTTTATCTGGGACTTTCTGCCGAGCCAAACAACCGGAAGGTCAAATTTGACCTCATCAACCAGAAGATCAAAGAATATTTCGTTGCCTATCACCGTATTCTTGAACGGATGGTCAATCTTCCTGAACTGACAGGGTACCAAATCGACAAACAGATGTGGGAAGATCTTTGTACCGTTACCGGAAGCACTGTTGCGGCTCTTTGTGAAAGCGGAGACAGTTTCCTTGAGATCCTTTCTGCCTATTTCCCCGAAAACCTGAGCCGCTGCTTTATTGAATTCGACAACAGACCCGGTCAGCAGAAGCTGCACGAACTTCTCTGCAACCGTTTTATTTCCATGCAGAATCAGGCAGCGGATTTTCTTGCCCGGATCAGAACGTTGAAGAAGTGGAAAAGGACTCCTGCCGAAGAGCGTAAAACGCCTTTCCCGCCTGATTGCACTCCTGAAGAAGTTCTTGGTCCCAACCGCAGCAGCCGTCTGAACGACGGAATGCTGACAGCACGGGTCTTTGATCTGCTGAACCTCTATCTGACTCCGGAAGAAAAATTCCGCCAGCTTCCCCGCGGTGAACAGCACAGAGATGTCAAAGATCACGAATATCAGCTTTTTCACGCTGCCATCGGTAAATATTCTCTTGATCAGAAAGGTTTTGAATCGCTGCTCAAAAAAAGGCGAGAATCCCTTTACAATGCCATTTGGGAACCTTTGACCCGCAAGATCAATGAACTTGTCAAAGAAGAGCAAGCCCATATCGAGCGTTACGATCTGCGTGATGCAAAAGGAAAAAAGAAACGTGCCGGAAAGACTCTGATGATGCTTGCCGAGGCGGCGGCTGATCTTTACTGGAAGTTCTGCGAAGAAAAGATCACCCAACTGGAAAATCGTGATCCTTACAGTGTGGAATTTTCTGAATTAAGCAGGGAGTGCCGCCGTTACGGCGTCAAAACCGGAATGCCTCTTGACCGTACCTCTCTGATCAAAACGATCCTGCGTATTGATGAAGCACGCTGGGCCAATGCTTATGACTACCGGAACAATCAGCCTTTCCGGGGAAGGGAACTCAAGAGCGTGGAACACATTGTTTCACAGGTGCCTTTCCCCAACGGTTTTGCTGACAGGTGTGTCAGAAAGAAGGGCAATACCCCTCTTTTGAGCGATGGTACTTTTGATTTTTACAAGGCGATGGCAGAATTGCCGCTGCCCATTGCTTTGCGGGATTATTACAATGTGCTGCCCCTTATTGAATTTGTGCGCAGCAAGAGTCAGGCTGGATTGAACCTGACCGGTTATGCAGATTTTTCACGGACAGCTGTTGACAAGGTACGCCGCAGTATCAAGAAATCCCAGTATCAGGATAAACTGCTGCTGCTGATCGCTCTGGCGTACCGTCATCGTTTTATGGAGTCCAAAGGCGACTCCTTCAAACAGCAGCTGAACAAAGAAACTGATGTGTATGATTATTGGGGGACTCCTGTTATCTGCGAGCGCAAGACAGAAGTCAAACGCTATGCCGTCAAAGTTTATCCCAATGACCTGACCCGGCCCCACTTTGCCCAGGTGATTTACAAGAAAAATCTGGATATCCTGGCATCGCTGCTTGACCCGGCAGGCACTGAGTTTGACTTCTTTGACTTGCAGAAAAAGTTCCGTGAAGTACAATCCGCCGACCGCAACCGCCGTCTGGAAATTCTGCCGGAGCTCGCAAAATTTGAAGCAAAAGTCACCTTGCCCCCCGGTTTGATTTATGAAGGAAAATCTGATAAGGAAAAACGCGATATGGAATTTCCTTTTTATCAGCGTTTTTATCCAGCCCTCAGCCGTGAAGAATTTGAGATCCTTGTGGAAATCCGCAATGCAGTTTACCACGACGGTTTGAATATTCAGACGGCAGAAGCGCTGAAAATCCTGAAAAAGTTCAACGCCAAAGTGTCTTTCAGACGCTGAAAAAGAGTACAGGAAAAACCATGTTCCGGATCGTAGAAATCACCCGGTGCGGTACGAAACTGCAGATCCGGAACGCCTGTCTGGAAATAATTATTGAAAATCAATTACAGGCGGTTTTTCCTGTCAATGAACTTTCGGCTTTGCTGATTTCGGAACCGGCAGTCAGTTTTTCCGGTTTTGTACCGGCAGTTTTGGCGGAAAAAAAGATCCCGCTGATCATTGTCGATATTGCCCGAAGAGTGGCAAATTTTTAAAAAAACACTTGTGATTTTTTTAAAAAAATGCTATATTA
>JAGBWB010000257.1 GCA_017629975.1 Lentisphaeria bacterium | reverse complement strand
CTAGTTACAGGTGCGAGTTACTCCGAAGCCGACGTTTCGGCCAGCGGCGATGGTACCTGACATTTGCCTATGGGTTTTGCTTTGTGCAATGGTGAATTTCCGGCCTTGCTGCGTTGCTTACTTCGGTCACATACAAAGTATGCTCCCTTGTTCGCTCCTTGCAAAACCAGAATTTCCCTCATTGCCCTTTGCAAAAACGAGTAGCACGATGCCGGGAATTTTTCTTAGAACCTTTCACGATCGGTGCTGACGTTCGGCTCGCACTCGTTTGAGAGGTTTTTTTTTTGGTCTGTAAACCTGAGTTAGCGATTCCCGCAGCTAGACGCAGCTGCGGGTTACTCCGAAGCCGACGTTTCGGCCAGGTGCGGGTTACTCCGAAGCCGACGTTTCGGCCCGACGTTTCGGCCCGACGTTCGGCTCGGACTCGTCTGAGAGGTTCTTTTTTGGGGCTGCAAACCTGAGTTAGCGATCCTCGCAGTTTACTTTGAGCACAGAGAGCTCACTGATGACAACGGTGAATCTTATATGGGCGTTTCCCTTGATACGGTTGAAGAACAGCGGCTTGCTGCTGAAGAATACATTGCCCACCTGGCGCAGAAGGGCGTCCCCAAGCCTTCATGGTGGAAAGAGTTTCTTCAGAAGATCCGTATGTGGTGGAGCAATACCCGGTTCGGTTCAGAACTTCACATGACAGACGCCCAGATCGAAACACTCCTTGCCAGAGCTGCTCGGAAAGTCCGCAGCCGGGCAGTTGTCAAGGAAAACTTGACAACTGACACGGATGGGTACGGACAATTACGGAGTGGAACGGAGGAGGTGAGGTTTGCGGTTGACGGTATTGAAGGACAAAAAACTGCAACAGCTGTTACAGTTCCTGATTTGCCGGTTGATATGAAAAATACTGCTGCTGTCAGACAATACCTTTATGAACAGTTCAAGGGCAGAGAGGTACAGATAAAATCAGATGGCAGATGGACTTTTTCAATCGTCAGGGTTTAGAAGATACGCTGAAACGCCGCGGTGAACACAGAAACAGTTTCCCTTCCCTTGATAATGCCGTAGAAGAAAGTTATCCTGTCGGTTATGAAACCGTTGATCAGCGGCACGGAGAAAAACGAAAAGATCTCAAAGGACAGTTTATTTATGCTGCTCTTTTGGATATTCATGGTGAACAGTATATTGCAACTATAAAACTTGATGATACTGCTGCTGATAAAAGAGCGTATTTCAAAGATATAAGCATAAAAAAACGGTCTCTGTACGTGGGGCAACCGCAAACGGTTGTTGACCCATCAGCCGACCGCAGTATTACTATACAACAGTTGATTGATTATGTCAAGGGTGATTTTGCTCAATCAGAGATTTTTTCTGAAAAAATGCCTGTTGTTCCTGATTATAATGGGATGCGGTTTTCTCTGGCGGATTATGATGAGCAGACTCAGGATGATATTATAGCCATTCTGCGCCCCTTTGTCAGGCAGCAGAGCGACATGGAGCCTGAAAGGTATATTGCCTATCTCAAGGAAAAGAATGTCAATATCCCGGATGAGGATGCAGCAGTGTTTTTCAGACTCGCCGTCATTGAAAACGATAAAGCCGCACGGGAACGGATCAAACGCGCACGGGGCAATAAAGAGTCGGACAAGAGCTGCAAGCAATATCTTGCCTCACGCAAGGAAAAAGGCGTGTGGGGAGCGGTCTGAGTCAGATGAGTTCAGGAAGGCAGCTTATAACTTTCTTTAATAATTCACTTTCACGCTCCGGAGACCAGACAGCCATTATGTCTACCGTTGGTAAAGGTATGTCAAGTGTGCGGCTTGTTAAACATGAATGTAAATCCTTAGTGCTTGATTCAGGTAACAAGGCCGCCCCGAATCCGGCAGCTGTAAGTGCCAGCATTGAACTTTTGTTCCGGGCATCCTGCCGGAAAGAGGGCGGCGCCAAATGGGGCGTCGTCAGAAGAGTGCTCAGGCGGTCATAGACTGCTGGATTTACTTCTCTTGCAAAAAGAATGATACTTTCTCCGGAAAGATCTTCAACTGTAATTTTTTCCAGTTTTGCCAGAGAATGACTTTTCTGCATGACCAGAAGATATTTTTCACAACTGACCAGTTGACTCTTCAAGCCTGAGAGATCGATTCCGTAGGGACGCATAAAGGCGATGTCTATACTTCCCTCTTTCAAGGCTCGCATTTGCTCTGCTGTTTCTAATTCACGCAACTCAAGTTTGAGATTTTCATGATTGGCATGCAAAGTTGACAGCAGTTCCGGGAAAAATGTGTTGAAAGCAGTTTCATTATATCCTATTGCAAGCTGTCCACGGCTGCCGGAACGGTAATCTGCCATGGCCTGAAGTGCTTGATCTGCCCTTTTCAAAACCGCTTCTGCTTCCGGTAAGAATATTTCTCCCGCCTGAGTCAAATTTACTGTGCGGCTGGTCCTTTCAAAAAGCCGTACCTGAAGCTGTTCTTCCAGTTTTTTTATTGCCGAACTTAATGGAGCCTGGGTGATATTGAGCTTTTTTGCCGCGCGGCGGAAATGCAGTTCCCTGGCAAGAGTTACAAAATATTTCAAGGTGGTCAGTTCCATTTGTTCTTTTTCTCCGGAAAGCAGATGTTTTCAAAAATTACTCCATAATATAAATCATTTTTAGAATAAATTCAATGTGTGTGTCCTTTATTTCAATAAAATCTCTCTTTCCCTTTTTCTTTTGGTTTGCAGAAACTCCCGGAAAGAATTATATTAATACATGTCTTTGTTTTTTTTACCGAGGTTTTATTCATGAAAAATTATAAAAGTGCTGATTTGAGAAGTGTAAGACTCTGCGATCCCGTATTTATGCCGCGGATCAAACTTGCCATGGGACCTATGTTGAAGGCTGTTACAGAGCAAACAGAATCCACCGGCAGGATCGGCGCTTTTGATCTTAATTGGAAAGAGGGCGCCCCTTTCAAACCTCATGTGTTCTGGGATTCTGATGTGGCGAAAGTCCTTGAGGGCATGGCTTATATTCTCGGCCTTGAAAATATTCCGGAACTGGAAAAACTTTATGACTCCTGGGTGGAGCGCATTGTCGCTGCCCAGCAGCCTGACGGATATCTCAATGTCTATTTTACAGTCGTAGAACCTGAAAACAGATTCAAATATTTGAATTGGGCTCATGAACTTTATTGTGCCGGACATCTGATCGAAGCCGCCGTCGCCGGATTTGAAGTTCTCGGCAAAAGAAAATTACTTGACGCCATGTGCCGCTATGCAGATTATCTTGACGCTGTTTTCGGACTTGAGCCCGGTAAACGCCGGGGCTGGCCCGGTCATCAGGAACTGGAACTGGCTTTGATCCGCCTCTACCGGGTGACCGGGGAAAAACGTTATTTGCGTCTGGCTGCCTACTTTATCAATGACAGGGGAACAGAACCCAATGTCTTTGCCGCAGAGGGTAATTCTTTTTCCGACCTTGTTGTCCGTCAGGCACATATTCCCATCAGGGAAATGCAGGAGGTTTCAGGACATGCTGTCCGTGCTCTTTACATGTGTTCCGGTGCCGCTGATGTGGCATTTGAAACGGAAGATAAAGAACTTTTTTCAGTTTGTGAAAAATTATTTGAAAATGTTGCTGAAAGGCGCAGTTACATTACAGGCGGTGTCGGTTCAACTCCCGTCGGCGAAGCCGTCACCGCCGATTGGGATCTGCCGGAATCCACCGCATACGCTGAAAGTTGTGCCGCCATTGCATTTGCGTTTTTTGCATCGCGCATGCTCAATTATACCGGCGATATCAAATATGCCGAGCTCCTTGAAAGAGTGCTTTACAACAATTGTATGAGCGGCGTCGGTAATTCGGGAGATGAATTTTTCTATGCGAATCCTCTGCAGATGCTCAATACCAAAAATCACTCTCAGGTTCTTAATCCCGGACAAAAAGGCGTGCGGCAGAAGTGGTTTTCATGCTCTTGCTGTCCTACAAATTATATTCGCTTTCTGCCGAAACTGGGGAGTTTTATCTGGTCCTTTGATGAAAGAAGTGCTGTTTTGCATATTCCGGCCGCGGGAGAAATTTCAACAGAGAAATTCGGTGCTGTTGTTTCAGGCTCTTATCCCGCAGAGGGCAGGATAACTGTCACCATGACAAAAAACTCACTTCTGGCGTTCCGCCTCAGGATCCCTTTGTGGGCAGAAAAATTTTCTCTCAAGGTACGGGGCGAAAACGTCGTTTGCAATGCCGGATATGTGGATCTTCCCGGTCCATGGCAGACTGGGGATAAGGTGGAGCTTGATATTGAAATCAAAGCACATCTTGTTTTTCCCCGCGCCGAAGTTGCAGACTCCGCAGGACGGGCGGCAATCATGCGGGGACCTCTGGTCTATGCTCTGGAAAGTGTTGACAATCCCCTGAATCTTCATGGATGCCGCATTTTTTCAGATACAGAATTTTCTGAAGTGTCTCTTCCCGCTGAACTTGATTCCGTGCTCCCCGGAGTTGCATTTGAGGCAGAATACCGGAACTCAGAGGAGGAGTCCCCCCTTTATTCTTCTGTTGCTCCCAAATGGAAAAAAGGAGGCTTTATGGCGATCCCCTATTATCTCTGGCAGAACCGGGGCGAAAGCGATATGAGGATTTTTATCCCTTTTGTTTGATGAAAACTTTCTTGAGCTCTTGTAAATGAAGCGTTTTTGTTGTATCTTAAGAAATGTAATAAAAATATGTTGTTTACTCTCTGAAAAGGAAGAAAAATGTTTGATTTTACCAATCCCGGTTATGAGATCATTGATGCTCACGTTCACCCTTTTTCCTGTTACGGCGATCTTGATACGACGCATCTGGGGGGAGCGACTATTGATGACGACTTTATCCTTGCTCTCAAAGGTGCCGGTATTTCCCGTGCGGCAGGTTCGGTCATCAAGCGGTATCCGGAAAATGAATTCACTTGGGAAGTTATTCATGGATTCAACCTTAAAGCTCTGGAAGGGCGCGACAGATTTGATAATTTTCTCATCCCCGGCATCTGCGTACATCCCTGGTATGTGAAAGAGTCT
>JAGBWB010000021.1 GCA_017629975.1 Lentisphaeria bacterium | reverse complement strand
TTTACGGCATTTTTCAAAGTCCTTGTTGATGAAGTTGACAAGGATCTCACGGGAAAGTTTGTATTCTGCCGTCACAGGTTCGCTCAGACGTTTTTCAGGGGCAAGCTCCCTGACCGTAGAGCATCCGGCTGTAAAAACAAGAATTGCAGCACAGGAAAGAATGGAAAAAATCTGTTCTCTTTTCATAAAATCTACCTTAAAAGATAAAATGTTTTTATAAAAAATATCTTGCAATATTAGATAATATACACCTGAATTCATATTTTGTCAAGTATTTTTGACTAAAAATATCTAAATCTGTTAGATTTTTTATTACTTCCTTAATTATAAAAAGAGCCGGAAAATAAAGGCATAAAAAAACTCCCCTCAAAAAGAGAGGAGTTTCACTCTTTTCCGGCAGAGAGCAACTCAGTGCCGGTAAAAACTCTGAAAAGTTATCAGTAGTTCTTTGCCTCAAGTTCAAAGTAGGCCTTGGGGTGCTTGCAGGTGGGGCACACTTCGGGAGCCTTTTCACCGATGTAAATGTGTCCGCAGTTGCGGCACTCCCAGCGGTTTTCGCCGGTGCGGACCCAGACTTCGCCGGATTCAATGTTGGCGATAAGTTTCCGGTAGCGCTCTTCATGACGCTTTTCAATAGCGGCGACGCGCTCAAGAACGCGGGCAAGTTCGGTATAGCCTTCCTGTTCAGCTTCAATAGCAAAGGTGCGGTACATTTCAGTCCACTCTTCATGCTCACCGGCAGCGGCGGCGGCAAGGTTCTCAAGGGTGGTGCCGATGCCGTTCAGCTCTTTGAACCAGAGTTTGGCATGTTCTTTTTCATTATTGGCGGTCTGTTCAAAGATAGCTGCGATCTGCTCGTAACCTTCCTTTTTAGCCTTGGAGGCGAAGTAGGTGTATTTGTTGCGGGCCTGAGATTCACCGGCAAAAGCGTACTCAAGATTCTTCCAGGTCTTTGAATTTTTGTCAATAGCCATTTTCATCAACTCCTTAAAAATAGATTTTTCAAGACACAAAACACCCCGCAAAAAGCGGGGCGTCGCACTCTTCGTTATTAATTTAGCAGAAGATTCACAAAATGTCAAGCCTGTGAATCGCAAAAACTGTCAAAATCTTCGATCCGTCTCTTTTCCATCATGGCGGCGTCAGCGGCAAAGACCAGCTGATTACCGATGACGGAGTCGCAAAGATCGGTTGAAGAGATGGAGGGTTTCTCGCCGTTGATACGGGCGACAAAGTCCTCAACCAGACGGAGGTCGCCGCCGCCGTGACCTTCGGCGTTGGTGACTTTCACGTCAATGGTCTCTTCGGAGTAATCATGTCCGGGGCGCAGGTCATGCTTGCGGAGCACGAATTTCTCCTGACTCATGAAGCCCTCGATCTCGCCCTCGGTACCGACGATGTGGACTCTCCGGTCAGCGCGGCAGGTATCTGCGATAAGCTGGTGGGTGGCAACACATCCGTTTTCAAAATCCACGATGACGCTCTGACGGTCCACCTGGTCGTTGTTGCATTTCCAGGCGCAGCAGGAGTGAGGGTTGTCCACTTCCATCAGTTTGGCAAGACGGTTTTCAGGAGTGTTGAGTTCCTTGCGGTAGTCAAACTCAGGCCACACATAGCTTGCCCAGCGCTCCGGATGATCCAGGTACATGCGCTTTGCAGAGAAATCGCACTGATCCACCAGAGGACAATTCCGCAGACAGTGGGTCCCGGAGTTGGCGGGGGCATTTTCCTTGCAGAACCAGCGGAGTCCGCCGAAACTGTCCACCCGGACCGGTTTGGATCCGGAGGTCAGCCAGGAAACAAGGTCCATATCATGGCAGCACTTTGCCATAAGCATACTGGTGCGGCAGGCAACTGAATTGCCCCATTTGCCCCGGACAAAGCAGGTGGCAAAGTGGTGGTAGCTCACATATTCGGCGGTGGAAAGGGTGATCATGCGTCCGATCTCACCGTCAAGGATGCGCTTTTTGATCTCAGCATAAAAAGGAGCATAGCGCAGCACATGACAGATCATCACCACCTTGCCGGCTTTCTCCTGAGCAGCGCGGAGCGCATTGAGCTCTTTGAGACTGATGGCAACAGGCTTTTCAAGAAGAATGTGATATCCCTTCTCAAGCAGAGGAATGGAGGTGGGAACATGGAGTTCATCCATGGTTCCGTTGATGATAGCGTCAGCAAGTCTGGGCTTGGAACAGAGCTCTTCCACATCATGAAAGAGCATGGAGTCATCAAGACCGAACTCACGCTGGACCGCTGCACGACGGTCCGGAAGGGGATCCACCACACCAGTGATCTTGAACTGATCGGGATGCTGATGGGCATACTGAGCGTAACACAAAGACCGGTGACCGGCGCCGACAATAATTGCTTCTACCATTTTTCAACCTTCTGAAAAGTTTTCAAGTTGACGGATTGACATTGATTATAGTATAATATCAAATCAAAGAAAAAGCAATGGATTTTTCTGCTTTATTGTGGATTTTTCAGCACAAAGAGCAGATTTATACACTTTTTCATTTTTCCGATGTCTATATAATATATTGCAGGAAAGAAGAAAAATCAACTTTCCATCGCCTTTCCTTGACAAGAAGCCTGATATATGTTATATTAACACATGTTCTGCCTCTAAAAACAATATGGAGAAAAAAATCATGTTCAAAACAATGTCCGCTCTTCTGTGCCTTTCTGCCTTTCTCTCACTCTCTGCCGGTGATCTTCAGATCAAAAACAAGTCCCGTGTCGCCTTTCTCGGTGACTCCATCACCCAGCAGGGGCAGCGCCGCGAGGCAGGATATGTCAATCTTGTCGTCCAGATGCTCAAACACAAAGGGATCGCCGTCACTCCGGTCAAAGCCGGTGTCAGCGGGCACAAATCCAATCAGATGCTTGAAAGACTCCAGAGAGATGTCATAAACAAAAAAGCAGACTTCCTCTTTCTGAGCTGCGGCGTCAACGATGTCTGGCACGGCAAAAGGGGCGTTCCTCTGGAACAGTACAAAAAGAATATCACCGCCATCGTGGAAAAAGCTCAGAAAGCCGGTATCAAAGTCTGCATCATGACTGCCACCATGATCGGCGAAGATCCCGATAACGCCAACAATAAAAAACTTGCAGCCTACAATGATTTTCTGCGTAAGCTGGCCTCTGAAAAGAAATGTCTTCTTGCCGACACCAACGCTGCCATGCAGAAAGCTCTTGCGGCACTGAAAAAGGAGTATCCCAAGTCCCGCGGACCTCTGCTGACCTCAGACGGAGTCCACATGTCTCCCGCAGGAGATATGATGATGGCGCGCTGCCTGCTTGAGACCGTCGGCATCCCCAAAGGGGAAATCGACTTCACAAAACTTCCCTGCAAAGGGGAAGTCAGACTCATGGTGCCGCTGAGCTTTTACAACGAGATCTACAAACGCAATCTGAGTGCCGGCGGAAACACCGGAAATGTTGACAGACAGATAAACCTTTCCGTCAGGAAGTGATTTTTTAAGAATATTTCAAAATTTTCACACCTCTGCATTTGAAAAAATTGCTCCTGTGTGATAAATTTAGCATCGGTAATTCTTGAAAACGGAAATGGGATATAATTATGGGCGGTTTTTTCGGAGTCGTTTCCAACGCGGAGTGCGTTGAAGATATTTATTACGGTACTGATTATCATTCACATTTGGGCACCCGGCGCGGCGGCATGGCAATGAGCTGCGGCAGCGGAGTGATCAAAAGGCGGATACATGATATATCAAACACTCCTTTCCGCACGAAATTCGGTGCTGAAAGCCTCGCCGTTTTCAAAGGCTGCAACTGCGGTATCGGCGTCATCAGCGACGATGAGGATCAACCTCTGGTCGTGACTTCAAAGTTCGGCACCTTTGCCATCATCACCGTAGGAAAGATCAATAATATCGAAGAAATCATCGCCAGAGAGATCAAAGAGGGGATCTCCCACCTCAGTGAATATGCTTCAGGCGAACCCAACCCCACCGAAGTTGCCGCCATGCTCATCTGCCGCGGTGATTCTCTGGTCAACGGTATCGCCCACGCCCAGCAGGTCATTGACGGATCACTTTCTCTGCTCATACTCCACCAGGGTGCCATTTACGCCGCCCGCGACCGTTTCGGAAGAACCCCGGTGGTGCTGGGTGAAAGGACCGATGAAAACGGCTGCGTCACCGCCCGTGCCGTGACGATGGAAAGCTCTGCCTACCCCAATCTGGATATTGAAGTCACCTGTGAACTGGGTCCGGGGGAGATCCGGAAGATCACCGCAACAGGAACTGAAGTGATGAAAAAACCCGGAAAATGTAAAAAGATCTGCACCTTTTTCTGGGTCTATTACGGCTATCCCTCAAGCTCCTACGAGGGCGTCAATACGGAGCTTGCCCGTTACCGCAACGGCGCCTCCATGGCGGATCAGGATGAGGAATACAAAGAAAAAATCGACACCATCTGCGGTATCCCCGACTCAGGTATCCCCCACGCCATCGGTTACTCCAACCGTTTCGGCAGACCCTATCAGCGTTCCTTTGTAAAATATACCCCCACCTGGGCGCGTTCATTCATGCCTCCCAATCAGAGTATGCGTGAAAAAGTTGCCAAGATGAAGCTGATTCCTGTGGAAAGTCAGATCACTGGTAAAAAACTCCTTTTCTGCGACGACTCCATTGTCCGGGGCACTCAGCTGGGCGACACAGTGAAGCGCATTTACGAAAAGGGCGCGGTTGAAGTCCACATGCGTTCCTCCTGTCCTCCTTTGCTTTACGGCTGCCGTTTCCTCAACTTCTCCCGTTCACGGAACGAGCAGGAGCTTGCGGCGCGGAAAGCGATCTCAGAGCTTGAAGGTACTGAAGACCTGACTCCTGAGATCCTTGCAAAATATCAGGTTTTCGGATCAAAAGAGTATCTGGCAATGGTCAATGTGATCCGGAAAAAACTCAATTTCACAACTTTGAAATTCCAGCAGCTTGAAAAACTTCAGGATGCTATCGGAATCCCCAGAGAAGATTTGTGCACCTACTGCTGGAACGGTTGCGACCCCAGCGTAGATGAAAAAAAAGAAGGAAAATAACATCATGAAAAAGAAAATCGGTTTTATTGATCTTTTCATTGACGAATGGCATGCCAATAATTATCCCAAGTGGATCAGAGAATCCGCTCTGGGCAGCGAATTTGATGTGGCGCTGGCGTGGGAAAAATATACCCCCGCAGGCAAAAAAGAGCTGAAAGCATGGTGCGCCGAACAGAATGTGACTCCTGCAAGCTCCATTGAAGAGGTTGTTGAAAAGTGCGACTGCATCTGTGTTCTTGCCCCCTCCAACCCCGAAGTCCACGAAGAACTTGCTGAACTGCCCCTCAAAAGCGGCAAACCTGTCTATGTTGACAAACCCTTTGCTCCCAACGGCGACGCGGCACGGCGGATGTTTGATCTGGCGGCAAAGTACAACACTCCTCTTATGAGCAGCTCTGCGCTCCGTTTCGGTAACGAACTCATGGAGCTTCAGCAGAAAAACATCGCTCCTCTTTTCGTCAACACCTGCGGCGGCGGCGGAAACTTCCCTGAATACGCCATCCATCAGATCGAAATGATCGTTTCTCTGCTGGGTACCGGCGCCAAAGAACTTCAGGTCTGCGGCGATGATAAGCG
>JAGBWB010000256.1 GCA_017629975.1 Lentisphaeria bacterium | reverse complement strand
GCTGCCTGTTGACTGTTCGGTCAATGATCTTTTGAATTTCAGTTCAGAGTTGACAAGTCATCACGGAAATCTGTTGAACAATGCCATATCTTTTGATGTGGCAACCGGCAAGATGCTGGCACATGAGTTTGACTTGGAAGGCATGTACGGCAGACATAACAAGTCACCTGACTTTTTCCTGAAAAATCTGGATCTGCCCAGCACCCGCACCCGGGAAAATTTTGAACGCGAAGAAAGTATGGAGTTTATCGATGTCTGAAAATTTTGTTTTTGAAAGCCGTGAATACCAGCAGCGTGCCATCCAACAGGCAATAAACTTCTTTGCCGCCGGTAAAGAATCAGTTTTGATCGAATCTCCGGTCGGGTCAGGCAAAACTGTTATGGGGCTTATGGTAATCAAGCATTTGCAGAAACTGGATCCTGAATTGAAAGTGAACTGGGTAGCTTCCAGAAAACACATTCTTGAGCAGACCGACCGTCTCAACCGAGAGTTTTTTCACTGCCAGGTAACTCCTGTTTCGGTGTTCGACAATAATCCGCCGAAGGCCGGTTTGGTAGTGCTGGATGAAGCGCATCATGAAGCCACCCAGAGCTGCCTTAATATGTATGAAAAAACCGGCAATCGCCTGACTCTGGGGCTGTCGGCAACGCCTTTGCGTACCGATAAAATGCGGTTATCCTTTCAGGAAACTGTCCGCACTTGCAGTATTCAAACTTTGATAAAACAGGGCGTACTGGCACAATATCACTCTTACAAAATGCCGCTTTGGAATGTTGAACTGGCAGCCAAAGTCTATTGTCAGGCTCCTGACAAATGGGGCAAAACGCTGGTGTTTTTCAAAACCATTGCCGAGTGCAGGATGTTTGCTGAACTTCTGAACAGCAAACATATAACCTGTGAAGTTGTTTCTGCCAACAGTCGGAGGGATGCCCAGTTGGATATGTTTATCAACGGCAACTTGCAGGTTATTGCCAATGTGTCGGTATTGAGCGAAGGTTTTGACCTGCCGGATCTGCAGAGTGTCTTTATCCGCGATGGCTCCCGCTTGCCGGTGATCCAGATGGCGGGACGCGGACTGCGGAAATCGCCGACCAAAAAAATCTGCAACATTGTGCAAAGCGAACAAAGCGTTTTTCAGTGCGAAAAAATCGCCAATCCTGCCGAAAGTTTCAAATATGTTCGCGATTGCTGGCTGGCGTGTTCAGACAATACCCAAGCGATCATCCAGACCCTTGCAGAAAGCATTGAACTGCTGAATAACCGTCAGGAATGCCGTTTGCCGATGTTTATAACTCAAGCACCGCATAAAATATTTGTGTCTTTAAATTCCAGATGCCGCAGGTGGTAAATGCGATTCTCTGAATATTTTGTACAAGTGGCTCTGCTTGCTGAAAAAGGTGATGTTGTTGAAGCAGAACGCGTGCTGCGGGAAGCGGAAAAGTATTCTTTGCCCTTTATCGTGACCCATATGGTTTTGTGTGCCAGGGCGTACTTGGTGGATCTTCATGCCCCGGATAATGCCATCCGCTGTCTGCTTGAAGCAGAGTGTAACAATTCTGATGTTCGCAGTTTGCTGGAAATCTCCGAAACCTACATTGAATTGGCATTGCACGAAACTGCTTGCAAAAGGTGTATAAAAAAGGCCATGCTGGCGGCAACAGATGAAGAAGATTATCAACGACTTCAGGAATTTTTCAGTAAACACTCTCAATATAAGAAAATAGTGGCGGAGAGCACAAATGTTTAAATTTTTACGGCTTTATTACAACTACTTTCTGGTAAAGTGGAAGATCCGCAAAGTGCTTCCGGCGTATTTTATCAATAAGGTAATAGTCGAGGATTGCGGCGAAGAACTTGTTAAGTATCAGGGGAAATGGGTGCGTAAACGCGTTGCCGCTATGCTGGAAAATGCTCAAAGGGCTTTGCCTCCACATTTTACATTAAAGGTTGTCAGCGCTTTCCGCAACGAAACCGAACAGCTCGCGTTACGCAAAAAGTTCGGCAATAAGCAGCGTGTCGCAGCCGATAGCGGACACTCTACCGGCGGTGCGGTGGATGTAACGCTTTTTTATTGCGGAAAAGAGGTGGACTGTGGAAGCAGATACTTGACTTTTACGCCGCAAACTCCTACCTGGAGTAATGCGTTGAACCGCAGTCAGCAGCGTAACCGTTTTATCCTTTACAACGCCATGAGCCAAGCGGGATTTATCAATTACCCGCTGGAATGGTGGCACTTTTGTTATGGCGACAAGATGTACGCCGCTTATAAATTTGAGAAACAGGCATTTTACGGAAAGGCAGAAATCCCATGGCAACCAGATTTGTTCAAGACCGAATGATTTATACCGAAATCATCGCAAAACTCGTTCCGCAGGCAAAAAAGAGTTTGTGGATCGCCACTGCTGACATCAAAGATATGTATGTGGAGCAGAACGACGCAATGGTTCCGTTTCTGAAAATCCTCGCTGAATTGATTGGAAAAGGCGTGGAGATCCGTCTCATCCACGCCAAAGAACCCGGTCAGCCGTTCCGGGAGGACTTTGACCGTTATCCCCGCTTGCTTAAATTTCTGGAACGGGTGCTTTGCCCCAGAGTTCACTTCAAGTGCATCATTGTTGATGGAAAACTTGCCTACTTCGGCAGTGCCAATCTCACTGGTGCGGGAATGGGAGCAAAAAGCGAAAACCGCCGCAACTTTGAAAACGGTATTTTAACCGATGAACCCAGTTTGATCGAGCCATTATCAGAGCAATTCGATTCCGTCTGGCGAGGTGCAAATTGCCAAAAATGCGGCAGAAGACAATACTGCCCTGATTGTCCGGCAGGATAAAATTTAAGATTATTTATCATATAGAAAGGAAAAGTTAAAATTGAAAAAGAAAAACAAATCGTAACACTTCAATCAATTTTTGAAAGCCCGGAATGGCAAAACTCAAACGCCCTGCTGCCGTTGGCACTGGGCAAAGATATTAACGGCAATGTTGTTGTTCCTGATTTGACGCAATTATCGCATTTGCTTATTGCCGGTACTACCGGCAGCGGCAAAAGTGTTTGTATAAATTCAATTATTCTCGGGTTGCTGAAAAAGTATTTGCCCGCAGAATTGAACTTTATTATGGCTGATTTGAAAGTTGTGGAATTGTGCGACTATAAAAATCTGCCTCATTTGCAATTTTCTGTCTTGACAGAACATAAAGAAATTCTGCAATCTCTGAAATGGTGTGTAGAAGAAATACATCGCCGTTCTATGATACTTGCTTCTTCCGGTTGTCAGCAGCTGTATGATTACAATAAAATCAGCAATAAAAAGCTGCCTTACATTGTATATATACTTGATGAACTTGCTGATTTGATGGTCAATGATAACAAATTGGCGAAAAAAATTGAAAATGCTATTGCTAAGATTTGTCAAAAAGGCCATTCCGTTGGAATTCATATGATAATTTCTACTGCACGTCCAAGTAATCAAGTAATTACTGCTTCGATAGCCCGTAATATTCCAAGTCGCCTTGCATTCAGGACTGTTTCAAATACTTGCAGCAAGGTTATTTCAGGAGAATTCGGAGCAGAAAAACTTTCCGGTTGCGGCGATATGCTGGCTCTTTTACCGCCAAATCAGGATTTGATTCAAATTCAGGGGGCATACGCAAGTTTTGAGTATATGGAGCAAATTATTGCTTCCGTAACGCCCCAACCGCCCAGCCAAATTACTCCATTGGATTTGCCGCTTGATGAATCGGAAGATATTTCATCAGATATTCAGCTTGCAGCAAAAACGTAAGTTTTCACATTTTCAGGAAAAGTATGGTAAAGGAGGCTCACGAAGACGTCGGAAGCATTTTTCAATTTGCCGAGCAGACAAGAAGAGGAATATATGCTCAAAAAGATTGTTGAAAAGTATGCTGGCAAAGCATCTGAGTTTGCAAAATTAAGCGAAAAAGGTGGAGAATGTTTTGAGCTTTCAGGTATTGTAATTTTACCTTTCTGTGCTATATTAAGTGATATATGGATCGTGCCTTGGAGCCATATATTTTTTACGAATCGTGTGAGTTTGCCGGAGCTCGGCAATCATAACGGAACAACAGGAAACTTAATATGAACAAATTTTGCTTCATTATGTTGGCAGTGTCATGCTTGCTGCTTTCAGCATGTTCGATTTATACGCCAGAAACTCCACCATCCGGATTTGTATATGTTTCGGATGCAGTGCCGGATGCAATTCTCGAAATCCGCTATTTTTCCACCTATAACTTTGTCGGTGAACGGATCGATGGCTACGAACAGCCGACTGCATTGCTGACAGTGGAGGCCGCCACGGCTTTGAAAGCTGTCAGTGACGATGTCAAAGCACAAGGCTACCGTCTGAAAGTATTTGATGCCTACCGTCCCCAGCGGGCAGTCAACCATTTTGTCTCCTGGGCGAAAAAGCCGGAAGATGTGCGTATGAAGCCATATTTTTACCGGAATCTGGATAAATGCGTCCTCTTTCCGCGTGGCTACATTGCAGAGAAATCCGGGCATAGTCGGGGCAGCACGGTGGACTTGACGCTGTTTGATATCGCGACAGGAAAAGAAGTTGATATGGGGGCAACATTTGACTGGTTCGGCAAGGAAAGCCACCCTGACTGGTGCGGCAATCCTGAAACAGGAAAATATACCGGGAAATTCCCCGGCAATACCCCGCCCGCCGGTGGTAAAATAAATGAGGTACAGTTCAAGAACCGGATGATTTTACGCAAGGCGATGATGCGTCACGGCTTCAAGCCGCTTCCGGAAGAATGGTGGCACTTTACGCTGGCAAATGAACCCTATCCGGATACTTATTTTACTCATCCGGTCAAGTGATAACCCCATTATATGATCAAGGTGACGCTGCACATTTGAAAATGCAGAAAATTGATACTCTGAGTGATTTAATTTGAAAAATTTCCGAAAGATACCATAATAAAAAATTATCGTTTTTTCTGCGCTCAGATTAAAGACTTCTGACACCTTTATTATACCATAGGAACCGGTATTATCAATCAACTCCGGCATTTTTTACCGGAAAGCAGTGAATTGTTCAAATCAGACCTCAAGAAAGAAAAGTTATGAAAAAAGTCGTTTTCGTTTTTATGTTCGTGTTGTCCGTCATCGTTTTATCCGGATGCAAGAGTTCGCCCTTCGCGCAATACGACAATGCCGCCACCGTCTTGAAACTGGAACTGAAGCGAACATCGCAGAGCTGGGACGGGGCCCCACTGCCCGACTATCTCAAAGGAAAGCCGGAACTTGTCGTTATGCGCTATATCTTCCCGGTCGGCAGCAGACTTCCGTGGCATCATCACCCCGTCATCAACTACGGCATTCTGCATCAGGGGGAATTGACCATCGTCGGCGTTGATGGCAAAAAGCAGGTCGTGTATGCCGGGGAAGCCGTCGTTGAGATGGTCGGTTCTGTTCACTGCGGAATGAACACGGGCGACAAACCCGTTGTTCTTGATATGTTCTACCTCTCGCAGAAAGGAATGCCGCTCGCCGTCCAGCATCCCGAGATCCCGATGAAATAAGGCCGGAATGGAGGCCGTTCGGATTGAACGGGGATTTTTTCCTGCTGCAAATTCCAGCGGGAGATGGTATGTTACAGAACGATCCAATAAAGGTATCTGCCATGCAAATAAACAATATTGAAATCATTGCTCAAAACAATCTTGAGAAAGCAGAACTGGTGATTAAAAACAGTGGTATCCGGCAGGCTTGGGAATCCATAGGAGCTTCCGTCAATCAAGTCGGCTCAATGGCGATGGGATTATTGATGAAGCACCGGGATATTGATTTTCATGTTTATACGGATAAATTGGATATTGCTGAAAGTTTCAAAGTTATTCAAAAGATCTGTGCCGATCCGGCAGTTACCCGTATGGAATACCGCAATCTTGCCGATACGGAAGAAGCCTGTCTGGAATTTCATGTCTGGTTTATGCTTGATAACGAAGAGTGGCAAATCGACATGATCCAAATTTTGAAAGGCTCGCAGTTTGATGGCTTTTTTGAAAATGTAGCCGAAAGGATCAAAGCCGTTTTGACACCTGAAAAACGGCGAACTATTCTGGAACTGAAATATCTTACTCCTGATGATGAACACATTATGGGGATCGAATATTATCAAGCTGTGATTGCTGATGATGTCAAAACATATCCTGATTTTATCCGGTGGCGGAAAAAACACCCGGCAACAGGTATCATTTCCTGGTGTCCCTGATCTCCGATCCATGAACACTTGGAAAACTTCCCTGAATCAATCAACGCAAGAAAACTCATAAAACAGGAAATCAAAAATGGTAAGAAGAGATTTTTTGCAAATCTTGCCCAAAGGTCTTTATTCCTGCAGCCAATACCGTTACTGTCATCCTTATTCTAAGGAAAAATATTTCCTTGCCGGGAAATGCCGATAACGACTTTCAAATCTCCTTTTTGAACCTGGCCGTCAAAATTTGGGATATTATCCAAAAAATTTATGTTTTAACAGATAAAAGCCCTTGAAAAAAAGGGGAATAGCGTTTATATTATATAAATTGACTTGGGATGGATTGTGTTTTTCAGTTGTTCTTCCGCCGTTATCCCGATCATCAGACGGCAGATTGACACAGAGAGGTGCATGAAGTATCAGGTTATGTTGCCGCAAGTGCCTTTCCGGCTCCGGTTCAGTGCGAGATCCGGGGTGAGGCGGAAGAGGAGTTTCACTTGCGAGTTGTGTGGTGAAATTTTTTGACAGGTTAAGAAAACAATGAAAACTTATCTGGCTAAAGTCGGAGAAATCCAGCCCGAACACATTCTGTTCGACGCCTCCGAAGCTCCGGTCGGCCGTCTTGCAGTGGCTATCGCCAATGCTCTGCGCGGCAAAGACAAACCCACGTTTACCCCTCATATTGATACCGGTGCATGCGTCATCGTGATCAACGCCTCCAAGGCTGTGTTCACCGGTCGCAAAGCCACTGAGAAGGTTTATGTGGATTTCAGCGGTTACCGCAGCGGTCTGAAAGAGACCACTGCCAAAGAACTGTTCCAGCAGGATCCCACCCGCATCATCCGTGATGCCGTCTGGGGCATGATGCCTCATGGTCGTCTGGGCCGTGCTCAGTTCAGCAAGCTCAAAGTCTATGCCGGCGCCGAGCATCCTCACGCCGCTCAGAACCCCAAAAAAGTTACTGTGGAGTAAACCAAAATGGCTATCAATACCAACGAAATTCTCGCTACCGGCCGTCGTAAATGCGCCGTGGCCCGCGTCCGGCTTGTGACCGGCAGCGGTAAGATTACTGTCAATGGTAAAGAGATGACTGAGTATTTCCCCTCTGAATCTCTTCAGGGATATGTCAAGCAGGTTTTCAGCGTCAGCGAAACCACTGATAAATTCGATGTGGCTGCCCGTATTGACGGCGGTGGTATTGCCGGTCAGGCAGGTGCTCTGCGCCATGGTATCGCCCGCGCTCTGGTGACCTATGATGAGGAACTCCGTCCGGCTCTTAAAGCTGCCGGTATGATGACCCGCGATGCCCGCGTCAAGGAACGTAAAAAGTCCGGTCAGCCCGGTGCACGTCGTCGGTTCCAGTTCTCCAAACGCTAAGCGTTTACAGAGCAACGGATCAAAAAAACCGCCTTTTCAAGGGCGGTTTTTTTGTTGCTTGTTTTCAGGGGATACCCGAAAAGAAGCATAAAAAAACAGGCAGAAGCTAAATCTGCCTGCTGATGGTAAGGGAAGTGTCAAAGATCAATGGGGGTATAGGTAAATCCGGAGCCGTTATAATTGATTTCAACCATGTTTCCGTTGCGGGTCACGGATCCTGAGCAGCATTGTCCGAAACCTTTTTCATCCACTTTAAGAAAATGCTTGTGGACATGTCCGCATAAAACAAGATCTATTTGTTTCTCTTTCAACAGTTTGACAAGCTCTCCCTGTCCGAAAAGAGCGTGCCGGAACCTGAGCCATTTATTATCTTCGATCAGAGGATAGTGGGTCACAAGGATCCGGGGGAGCTTTTTCTCTTTTTCACAAAGAGCGACGATTGCTTTGCTCTCTTTCTTTTTGACAAATCCCCATGAACAGAGAAGATTGGAGGGCGCCGATGTGTTGAGCATCAGAATTTCAGCTCCTCCAAGTTCCAGAGAAACGGGCATCTCATCAAAGGTGAAACGTTTCTGGTTGACCTCGAAAACAGCATCTTTCACTGCTTTGACGCACCAGGGGCGTTTTACATAACAATCATGGTTCCCCGGCGTGTAGACAAGGGGAATAGTTGAGTTGACAAGAGGCGCAAGGATCGCTTTCACCCGTTCAAATTCCCCCGGCTGCCCGGAACTGGTCAAATCCCCTGTGCAGACGGCACGATCGGGCTTTGTGTCAAGTATGTACTCAACAGCCTTTTCAAGTTTTGACAGATCATGCTGAAAACGGCGGCGGAAACGGTAATTGAAGACTCCCACCCACCGTTTGTCAAAGTATGCCATCCAATCCTCAGCAGAGCCGCCTCCGTGAGGATCGGAAAAATGGATGATCTTCATCTCTTACAACTCAACGATCGCACCGGGAGCCACCGGAAGAGCCCCGTTGGGGGACTCGATCCAGACGGTGACTGCTGAGGGGTTGTAGACCCTGCGGCCATCGGTGGATGTGACAAGTGCGCGGAACGCTTTGATATAGCGGGCAAGTTCAATATTGGTCACATACCACACATTATCCTTTCCGGCGACCATATCGGCAAAACGCTCCATATCATCCCAGTTGCCCACATTGCCGAACTCATAAGAGTGGCCCCAGACGTAGAAAATGCTCATGTTATAGCGCAAGTTCAGGAAGGTCGGCGCCAGCTCAAGCATATCCCGGTGGTGGCAAGTGGGATGCCACAGAAGCAGTTCATCAGGGATGGTGAACTTTTTGGTGGAAACTGTTGTACGGCAGTACTCAATACCACAGCTGCGGAGTATTTCCACAACAGCGGAATCAGAGGAGCCGTAGGGATAAGACATGCCGGTTACGGGATAAGGTGAATATTTTTCCAGCAGTTCACGATCCTGCCACACTTCGCGCATGACCTCTGTCCGGGGGATCCGTTCAAGAAAGGGATGGGTAAAAGCATGACATGAAATTTCGTGGCCCTCATACAGTGAAGCGATCTCATCCAGAGAGACTTTGACTTCAGTATTCAGCATTCCGGCGTTCAAGTGAAACGTTCCCTTAAGTCCGTGGGCATTGAAAATTTCCACAAGTCTGCGGTCATGGTCTCTGCCGTCATCGTAGCTGAGAGTCAGAGCTTTGGCACGACCGCCGGGAAAAGTTATACGGATACTCATAAAAAATTTCCTTATTTTTTGTCTGCGGGCAGATGCCGCATGATATTGACCGGATTTTTGGGATCAAAGAAGCCCAATTCAGCACTGTCGGGATCAAAGGCGACACGGGTACGCCATCCGGGACCTTCCAGATTGATGTACCGGGCATAATAGAGAGCGTTACGCTTGGTGAAACCGTTGCACTCAAGAGTCCGGTAGGAGCTCTTTTCGCCCTTGCGGAAAAATTCAGCCTTCAGGGGGAAGTAGTGGTCAGAAGAGATCCACACCTTTACTTCCTCCTTTTTGTCTGTGCTCTCAAGGAGCAACACCCGGCAGGGCGCCATGCTCAGGGATTCTTTGGGCAGCTCTTTGATGAGCTTGCCGTGAAGAAATCCCAGAGTCAGATCTGTTGCACGCAAACCGATGTGGTCAAGAGCTGCTGTGGTTCCCTTGAGACGGGTCACGGCAGAAGTTCCGGTCTTGCGTGACTGGGAGAGCAGAAAGGAGTCTTTGTCGCCGATGACCAGATGACCAGTGAAACGTTCATCCTGGATGATGATACCGAAATAGATGGTCGTATTTTCCACACTTTTGCCGCGGCGGCGGTGCTGGATCTGACCTTTCAGTTTTGAATAGGTTCCTGTGCTGCGGAAATTTCTTACTTTGTAAAGAAACTGTTCAGCACTTTCTTCTGCGGCGGTGCAGTAAGAGACACACCCCAGAAGAAGCAATACTGCCATAAACAGATTTTTTTTCATCTTTTATTTCCTTTCAAATCCGATTTCTTCAGCCTCTTCAAGACGCTTGACAAAGTGGAATGTCAACGCTTTTTTGACCTCTTCGGGCAGCTCCTCATGATCCTTGCGGTTTTCATCAGGAAGAATGACATCGGTGATTCCGGCGCGCATGGCTGCCACGACCTTTTCGCGGATCCCCCCCACGGCGGTCACTCGGCCAGTCAGGGTGATTTCACCGGTCATGGCAAGTTTTTTCCGCAGAGGGAGATTTCTCAGGCAGGAAATAAGAGCAAGTGAAAGTGTCACACCTGCTGACGGTCCGTCTTTCGGTGTGGCGCCGTCGGGAACATGGATGTGGAAATCATGGGTATTGAAAAACTCAGGATCGATTTTCCACTTCTCACAGCGTCCCCGGACCAAACTGAAGGCGATAGAGGCAGATTCCTCCATCACTTTCCCGATGGAGCCTGTTACTTTCACATTCCCTTTTCCTCCGGCGATGGCAATGATCTCAACGGGCAGAGTTACGCCGCCTGCACCTGTCCATGCCATACCGGTCGCCATGCCGGGTTCGCATTTTTCATCCGCCTTGTCCTTGAGGAATCTGGGGGCGCCCAGCAGTTCCCGGACCATGGCGGGAGTCACATTGAGAGAATCTTCAAATGACAATTCACCGTTGACGGCTTTTCCGGCAAGTCTGCGGCAGACGCGGGCAATGGTCTGTCCCAGATTGCGGACTCCTGCCTCCATGGTGTAGCCCTCAATAACGGCGTCAAGGGCGGCGTTGGAAAACTTCACCTGTTTGGGGTTAAAACCGCATTCAACGCTTTCACGCTTCACAAGATAACGTTTGGCGATCTCCCGTTTTTCCACCTGAGTGTAGCCGGAAAGACGGATTATTTCCATACGGTCGCGGAGCGGTCCGGGGATTTGCTCTTCCACATTGGCTGTGGCGATGAAAAAGACTTTTGAAAGATCAAATCCCAATTCAAGGAAGTTGTCGTTGAAAGAGAAATTCTGTTCAGGATCAAGGACTTCAAGGAGTGCAGAAGCAGGATCCCCGCGCATATCATGGGCAAGTTTATCCACTTCATCAAGCATAAAGACCGGGTTTCTGCTGCCGGCGCGCTTGATGTTCTGAATGATCCTGCCGGGCATGGCGCCCACATAGGTGCGGCGGTGCCCCCGGATCTCTGCCTCATCGTGGACTCCGCCCAGAGAGACGCGGATGAAGTTGCGCTGAAGCGCCCGGGCAATGGACTGCCCCAGAGAGGTTTTGCCCACGCCGGGCGGCCCCACCAGACAGAGAATGGGAGCTTTACGCATATCGCCGTTGCCCTGTTCCTGTTTGAGCTGAAGGACGGCAATGAATTCGAGGATGCGTTTTTTTACCTCATCCAGACCGTAGTGGTCTGCTTCAAGAATGCGTGAGGCAACTTTTGTATTGAGACGGTCTTCAGTTTCCACCAGCCAGGGGAGATCCAGCATCCAGTTCAAATAGTTGTAACTGATGTGGTACTCCGGAGCCATGGTGGGGATCTGCTGCATCCGGTTGAACTCTTTCCGGATGGTTTCAAGAACCTCTTCAGGAGCTTCGCACGCCTCAATGCGTTTTTCCATAAGGACGATATCGGGATTGCGGCTGTCTTCGTTGAGCTCTTTCTGGATGACCCGCAGCTGCTCTCTGAGATAGAATTCACGCTGGGATTCCCCCATGGCCTCGTGGACTTCGCTCTGGATCCGGGCGCTGAGACGGGTGGTTTCCAGTTCGCGGTTGAGCAGAACGGCAAGCATTTCCATGCGCTCAAGAATCGAAGGGGTGCTGAGGAACCAGAGTTTTTCTTCAAAACTGAAGTTCAGCGCATCAACGATCATATCCATTGCCCGCCCCGGGGTTGGGGCGTTATTGACGGCCACTGCAATTTCCTCAGTGAGGCCGGGCAGCATGGAACTGAGTTCAAGGAAACTTGCAATAAGGGCGCGCAAACGGCTGGTGGATTCTTTTTCACTCATGCCGCCGTCATTTTCCTCAACGGGGGAAACATCCACCGACACGGCGCCGTTCATCTCGCGGAATGCGTTGTTGTAACGCACGCGCTTGATGCCGCGCACAACGATCCTGACGGAGCCGTCGGGCATTTCGGCGCGCTGAAGGACCCGCACCAGAACGCCTGTTTTGCACCGTTTTTTATTATCCCAGACGAAGGAGTCCGGTTCAGGGAGCGCTGACTCCTGATTGAAATTGTCATCCCTGGGGATCTCCGGAAAAATGACCAGAGTCCGGTTGCCTTTCATCGCGGCCTTGAGAGAGTCGTGATTGGAGCGTCCATCCACATTGAAAGGAATCAAGCTGAAAGGATAGAGCACCAATCCCGCCGTTTGGAGCATGTAGCTCCTCTCGCCGACGACCGCAGGTCCCACTGCAATGGTAAAATTATTGTCACCTATTGCCATAAGAGCACATCACTTTCCGGCAAATTCAGCGGGAACGGGGCTGTAAGAGCAGGTCTTGAGAAATTCCTGCATCTTTTCAAGGGAAACAGCGCCGCCGGTGGCAGTTGCGTCGCGGAGATTGAAATTGCTTGAAGCGCCGCCCAGCTCCATGGCTGAGGCAAGATCCCACTCCTGGTGCAGAGCGTAGATCACGCCTGCGGCGAAAGCATCACCGGCACCGGTGCTGCCCACGATGTCTGCTTTGGCAATATCGCAGGAGGGACGGTAGATAAAATCGCCATTCTTCTGACGGCCTGCGGCACCTTCGGGGAAGTGGATCACAGCGGTCTCTTTTACGCCGTTTGCAAGCAGAAAATCCACTGCTGCGGGCAGATTGGCATAGTTCATGGTGCCATCGCTCTTGCGCAGTTCGATGCCGCTGCAGCTGGAGCATTCGATTTCATTGACGATCAGGATGTCAATGTAGGGCAGGGCGGGCATCACAACAGCTTTGAATTTTTCAGGAGCATCGCTCACAAAGTCAACAACGGTCTTGTAGCCTTTTTTCTGCATATAGTCCAGAGTCCGGGCAGCTTCGGTGCCGTATTCGGCATCAGCGCGGTCCATTT
The DNA here is from genome assembly GCA_017629975.1 of Lentisphaeria bacterium. Taxonomy (GTDB): domain Bacteria; phylum Verrucomicrobiota; class Lentisphaeria; order Victivallales; family Victivallaceae; genus UBA1784. Next base: position 2,119 of record JAGBWB010000256.1, on the reverse strand, counting down.
TCTCAAGAAGCAGCAGATAGGCAAGATAGAAGAATTTTGCAGGAACGTCAATGTTGCGGACATCTTCAAAACCATACTCGGAGCATGCTCCGCGGCAGTGGAAGAATGTACGCTTGCCGTTGCCGGACATCACATCTGTGTAACTGGTGGGCAGCGCAGGATCAATGATCATGGCTTTGCTGTCAATGTTGCGGGCCTTGATCTCATCAAGAACAAACTGACCGTCTTCATCGTTGCCGATGCGTCCGGCGGCATAGAGGGGCAGGGTGCTGTCCATGGCGGCAATGTCAAAGGAGACATTGGCAGGACCGCCGCCGGTGCTGCGGATCTGGGATGAGATGTTGCACAAAGTCCCTTCTTCGGGAAAACGGTCAATGATCTTCACTTTGTCAATGACCCAGTTTCCGGCACAGATGATTCCATTTTTCATTTTTTTGATCCTTTATTTTTATGTTTATGAAAAAATTATTCAACTCTCAAGCTGCCTCCGGCGGTGAAAAAATTGCCGCCGCGGATGCAGAACTTTCTTTCTTCCAGATATCCGGAACAGGGGATATCATCACCAAGCTGTCCGGAATGCTGAAAATTGATTTGAAGCTCTTCAATGCGCTCTGAAGCACCTTTTTGCAGGTGTTCAAGGGCATCCGTGATATATCGGGCGTAGACTGCGTTGTTCAAGTGGCAGTTCAGGTCGATATCTCCGGCGCCCACCCGGAACACGCCCAGCTCTTTTCCCTCAAACGGCGGAAATTTATCAAACTTCTCAAAGTACCGGGGCTTATCTGTATTTCCGGGAAGAGGATTTTCAAAGACTTTATCCATGGGGATGGGACGGTAGGTCGCACCGTCAAGCATGACCCATGCGGAGGAGCCCTGCACCAACTCTTCGCTGCCGCATGAAATGCGGTATTGTCTGAAGGCTGAAAGACGGTCATGGTCTGAGGGATAGGTCAGAAGTTCCAGATCTTCTTTCAAGACCGGTTTGCGGAGGATCCTGAGCTTGAGGCGTGAAAGAACCCAGAGCCGTTTGCTTTCAACAAGATCTTCCATGCCGCACCCCAGTTTTTCTGCATGTTCAGCAGCGATGTCCTGAAGGCAATCCAGCAAAAGCTGAAGTTTCATACTGCCATCGGGACCGCATTCATGGTGACGCACCAGATGGGTGCGCTTATGGTATTCGGGTAAATGCTCCATCATATTTTCTGCAATCCTCACAATTTGACGATACACATTAATAATATAGTACCTGAAAGGCACATTTTCAACTTGAATCCTGCTTGATTTTTATCTTAGTTGGAGTTATTTTATAAAACTTGAAAAATCATTTCTGTTCAGGGGCAGACTTATGGACTGTTTTATGCCTGACATACAATAATAGAGTGGAAAAAATTGGATTCCTTACAGGGCAAATATGTTGACAAGATCCGCAAACTTGCGGGTGAATGTATCGGTCGTTTCGGACTTATTCAGGAAAATGACCGGATTCTTGCGGGACTTTCCGGGGGGAAGGACAGTTTCATTCTGCTCCATGTTCTCCACTTTTTTCAGAAAGTGGCTCCCGTAAAATTTGAAGTGATCGCCGGTACCTTTGATCCCGGTTATCCTGAATTCAATCTTCAGGCGGTAAAAGAGTATTGCCGTCTTCACGATTGGGAGCACCGCAGTGTGCAGATCCCCATGACAGAGATCCTTGCAGAGAAGAATCTTGAAGAAAGCCCCTGCGGTTTGTGTTCCCGGCTCCGCCGGGGCAAACTTTACGGTCTTGCAGCCGAACTCAGTTGCAATAAACTTGCCTTGGGACAGCATCTGGATGATTTGATCGCCTCTTTCTTTATGAGTCTTTGCCGGGGGCAGGGGATAAGGACCATGGCGCCTCTTGCCAGACCGCAGAATCCAACGCACCCCATTGTGATCCGTCCACTGGCGCTGGTGCCTGAGGAGATGCTCAAAGATACGGCCTGCTGCAATGAGTTTCCCGCTGCGGGAAACTGCCGCTATGAAGAACTTCTGGAGTCAGGCGACCGCCAATATTTCCGTTCTCTTGCGGATACTCTTTCTGAGAGGATCCCGGACTTCCGCAGCAACTTCATCCGTTCCCTTGGACACATATCGACTGCTC